>JAJOLB010000004.1 GCA_021129535.1 Minisyncoccota bacterium | reverse complement strand
TATGCAAAAAATCAAAGAAAAGATCTTAGATTTCCCCAGTTTTTAGTTAAAAAAGCATAGATTTTTCCCTCGCTTAAAACGAAAATAACAGTAAACTATTGATATATTTACTTCTATTTTTTTATGACTATGATTATTCTAGAAAAGGCTCTAAATAAGCAATATAAATATCTACTGAGATGAATGTGAAAATGGGATAAAAATTTCTTTAAAGACTTTTTTCCATCCCTCTTAAAAAATAAAACAAGTATTATGAGTAAACTCTCACTGAAAGACAAGAAAAGAGCAAAAAAAATCTGTGAAAGAAATACTCATTTTCTAGCAAAAGAAAGCTTTACTCCCTTTCCTCAAAAGATAGAAAAACAATGTGTTGCTCTTGTTTGAGAAGTAACAGATGATGATTATGTGTGCATTGATGAAGTAGATATAGCTAAGCCAACAGCTAAATTAATGGAATGAATTCATAAAGTAAGAGATTGATCTAGCTGATGTATTGTAAAAGGATTTATGTATCATTGAGTGTCCGTAAAAGGGATTCCAATTATTATGGAACAAGAAGACTTGTATAATAAATTTAAATGAGAATATTTTGTGAGAGTTATCAATAAGGCAGTGAAATATACAAAGTGAAAGTGAACATATATATTTGATGCAGCTTATGATATTGCTTCATATTTTGAGTTCTTGAATTCAAAAAATATAACCTATATTATTAGAGCAAAGAAAACGAGGTGGTATTTTGATGTAAAAACTCAAAAAAAACTTAAATTAAAAGAATTTGAAGATTGAATTTTTGAAGTAAAAATCCCTAATGTAGAACAAAGTATGTACCTACATATTCAAACAAACAAAGGCTATGAACAACCAATGAGAGTTATTTCTAATAGCAAAAAGATAGATACAGATGAGTACAAAAAAAGATGGGAAATTGAAACTATTTTCAAAACAATGAAACAAGAATTTAAAATGGAGAAAATTCAAGCAGGAAGTTTGCAAGTTTTAAATAATATGGTTTCTATTATTATGTTAGCAGTAGCTCTTTCTAAGAGTATTTATGATGTGAATTCTGATTTTAAATGAACAACACTTTTTCAATCGGCAACTAGTTTCACAAATAGATTTAAAGCATATGCACGTTTAAAAAGTTTAACTATGAATAAAAACTCTATTATTTGATTTATTTCAACCACAATTGATTGAATGTACAAAAATTGAAGAAAAAGGAAGAAAAAAACTATCAATAGAAATCATTGAGAAAAGGCTCAATTAAAGCTATTTACTATGGTGAACTTAGAAAAAACGGGGGAAATCTAAGAATTAATATGTTGCTTTCAT
>JAJOLB010000023.1 GCA_021129535.1 Minisyncoccota bacterium | reverse complement strand
CGTCGTACAACTTCCTGTCTGTGTGTAATAAAATGACCTAAAATATCTTTTAATCCGAGTGTCTGCGGAATACCATTAACCAAGGCAACCATATTATAGTTAAAGTTTGACTCCAATTCTGTATGTTTATAAATGTAATTCAAAACACGTCGCGGTTGTGCGGAGCTTTTCAAATCGATAACAATTCGAATATCTTTTGTTGATTCGTCTCGTAGACCTTTGATTCCTTTGATTTTTTTATCACGAACGAGGTTCGCAATTTTAACAATCAAGTTTTGTTTATTTACACGAAATGGTACAGAGGTAATAACAATGTGACTTGATCCCTTGTTCCCTTCTACTATCTCAGCTTCCCCACGTGTTACAACCTTTCCACGACCTGTTGCATAAGCATTTTTAATTGCTTCTGGATCATAAGCCAATCCTCCAAGGGGAAAATCTGGACCTTTTACATACTGCATCAAATCCTCACCTGTTGTCTTTGGGTCATCAATTAATGCCACAGTGGCATCAACAACCTCACCCAGATTATGTGGCGGAATATTTGTCGCCATTCCAACAGCAATTCCTAATTGCCCATTCAGCAATAATGACGGTACACGTGTTGGTAGAACGATTGGTTCCTTTCGTGTGTCATCATAGTTGGGTGCAAAATCTACGGTCTCTTTTTCTAGATCATGCAACAGCTCCATTGAAATTTTATTCATCTTTGCCTCGGTATAACGCATGGCAGCTGGACTGTCACCATCAATTGAACCAAAGTTTCCCTGACCCCAAACCAACGGGTATCGATATGAGAAATCTTGTGCCATGTGAACCATAGCCATATATACAGATGTATCTCCGTGTGGATGATACTTACCTAAAACATCTCCAACAACCGTTGCAGATTTTCGGAATCGCCCACTAGCTGTTAGCCCAATATCATCCATAGCAAACAAAATACGTCGATGCACAGGTTTCAATCCATCACGAACATCTGGTAGTGCACGCGAAGTGATAACGCTCATCGCATAGGCAATAAATGATTCCTTCATCTCACTAACAATATTCATTGGTTCAATATTTCCGTGATTTATTTTTGTTTCGTTTTCGTTTTTCATATAATTAGTTTTTTACTGTTTCTGGTTCGTTTTTTTCTTCGGTATTTAGAACCTCCCTTGTTTTGTTTTCTATCTGTTCTGTAATTACTATTTCTTTGGTTAAATTTTTAACAGAGTCTTTTTGTTCTTTAAATTCATCTGAAAATTCTGAAAATTTTTCCTCCATACCGTTGAACATTTTCTCGATAGAGTTTGGTTGATTGTTTGTCTGAATTTTTTCCTCTGTTTTAAAAATTGAACCTAATATAAATGACACTATTACAACCAACAAGGTTAAAATAACAGCAAATATTGTTGCAATTTTTTTACGCTCTGCGATAGGTCGTTTTTTTATTTTTTCTAATTGTTTTTTCATAATTAATAAACATAAATCTTTATAAATGAAATGAAGTTCATGCTGCGTAGAAAATTTTTTATGAGAGGTAGTTATCTACCTTGATTAAAAATTTATGAAATCAACGCAGAAATTCGTACATTTATAAAGATTTCAAGATTACAACATGCCCAGCAAGAGTATCCAGGTCAGATTTTTTAAATACGTATTTTTCGACCGCTTCGCTGTTTGTCGACATTTCCTTTTTAAAAACGTCTAACATTCCCTTTTCACGGTCTGTACCATAATCCATTGGAATGATGACCTTTGGAGAGAAATTCTTTACAATTTTTGAGGCTGAAACAGGGTCAAGAGTTTCGTTTCCGCCAATTGGTACAAAAATTACGTCCACTGATTCGATATGCTCCTTTGTTTTTTGGTCAATATTTTCGTGTGCTAGGTCACCGAGAAAACAAAATGAAATCCCTTCTAAATTAAAGAAATAGATAGTATTAATAAAATCTGAATCTTCACGTTTTGCTGACTCTCCATATCCGACAAATAAATTTCCATCTATTTCATAGGATCCTGGACCATAAATTTTAAAGGGTTCTTTTCCGTTATATTCATTGTTTTCAAACCCATTATAGTCAGCGTGTCGCATTGAACACATTGATACATTCGCTGCAAATTTTGTAGGCTTTAATCCTATGGTGTTTTGTTTTGACAGAGGGTTTATGGCGATCGTTGTATCGCCCTGAGCAATTTTAAAATATTGTTTTCCGTAATATGTAATTATCATATTTCCATTATATCATAGATAGGTACAAATTGCGTATATTTTTTCCGTTGGAAT
>JAJOLB010000034.1 GCA_021129535.1 Minisyncoccota bacterium | reverse complement strand
TGGAAAATCCGGAGAAAACCTAACACCACAAGACGTGGTTTCGTTTATTTCTGCCTATGGAACATGGAATTTATCAAAGAAAAAAAATGACGACAAAACAACTATCGTGGTTGGTCGTGATGCACGGAAATCAGGTGATATGATTTTGAATCTAACTATTTCAACCTTACGAGGTTTGGGAATTAATGTGGTGAACCTTGGACTTGCCACAACACCAACAGTGGAAATGCAGGTTATAGACAGAGATGCCGATGGTGGAATTATCATCACCGCCAGTCATAATCCAAAAGAATATAACGGAATTAAAATGTTGAACGAGAACGGTGAATTTTTATCTGCCACCGATGGTGCGGAAATTCTGAAACGTGCCTCAGAAAATGATCATGATTTTGCTGATGTAGATAATCTCGGTGAGCTTGAAGTTTCATACAATCATACACGTGACCATATTCAGAAAATCTTGGATTTGGATTTGGTTGATGTAGATTTAATTAAGTCTAAAAACTATAAAGTAGTCGTTGATGCTATTAATTCGGTTGGTGGAATCGCCGTACCGATGTTGTTGGAAAAACTTGGTGTAGAAATGACAGGATTATATTGCGAACCAAATGGAGAATTTGAACATGCACCAGAACCACTTGAAAAAAATCTTGGCGAATTAAAATCACTCGTTGGAAAAGTTTCTGCGGATTTAGGAATTGCCGTTGATCCTGATGTTGACCGCTTGGTTTTAATAGATAATAAGGGAGAAATGTTTGGCGAGGAATACACTATTGTTTCAATTGCTGATTACGTATTATCAGAAAATCCTGGAAATACGGTTTCAAACTTGTCATCATCACGAGCCCTTGCAGATGTTACTGAAAAATATAATGGTGAATATTTTGCATCAGCCGTTGGTGAAAAAAATGTTGTAGAGAAAATGAAGGAAGTTTCAGCAGTCATTGGAGGCGAGGGAAGTGGCGGTGTTATTTATCCGCCTTTGCATTACGGACGTGATGCCTTGGTTGGGATTGCATTATTTCTAACCTATTTGTCAAAACGTGATATTTCGTCCAGCGACTTGCGAGGTGAATATCCAAATTATTTCATGGCAAAGGAAAAGGTAGTTCTAAGTAAGAAAATTAATGTAGATAATATATTGGAACATTTTTGGGAAACCTATCAAAATGAAAACATCTCAAATATCGACGGAGTAAAAATAGACTTCGAAAATTCATGGGTACACTTGCGTAAATCAAACACAGAGCCTATTATGAGGATAATCACTGAGGCTAACACACAGGTCGAAGCTAATGCATTAGCAGAAAGATTTATTAATGAAATTAATGGAATAACCAACTAAAAATATGGAAACACTACTACAAGGAATGCTTAGGGAAATGGGAGACGGAGGAATTGAAAAAATCGCACAATCAGCAGGAATCGATGCTGGAATGGCAAAAACTATTTTGGAACAGGCTGGACCATTATTAGCCGGGAAAATGGCAGACAACGCAAAATCACCAGAAGGACTAGAATCATTAGATAAAGCTTTATCAAGCCATGACGGTTCAATATTTGACCGTATGGATGACGTTGCGAATCCTGATGTGGATACAAAGGGTTCAAGTATTCTAGGAAAAATATTTGGTGGCAGTAACAAGGTTGAAGACCTGGCAGGAGCCATGGCAAAAGAGAATAAAACTGACAATGGAACCATTATGAAGGTTCTAGGAATGGCAGCACCATTAATTCTTGGTCAATTAGGTGGCAAGAAAAAATCAGGTGGATTAGATGCCGCAGGAATCTTTGATATGTTGCAGAGTGACAAAAAGGCTTCTCAGGGTTCAGGAAATTCAATGTTGATGGGACTTGCTACACAATTCTTGGATAAAGATGGTGACGGTGATATCAAGGACGATTTACTGGGAATGGCTATGGGAAAATTGTTTGGAGGGAAATAAAAACAGCACAGCTGTTTTTATTTTTTAGAAATGATTATAATATAGTTACTATGAATAAAAAAATACAAAAAATACGTGGAAGTAAAAACACACGATTAATCGTGCTATTGGTTATTATCGCGATTACCGCAGGAATGTGGTATTACGGAAACAAGACTGATAATAAAACATTAAAAACAGGTGCTGCTATTGTTGGTGGGGTTGCTGGCTTAGCGACAGGTTTAGAATTTGCTGAAAAAGACTTTGATTTGCAAAAGTTATTTGAAACAGGCTCATTAAAAGAATCATTAATGGCACGTGATGCTGATGGAAATCTTGTGAATATTGGAATGATTTGTGATGCACAAGATGCGGATTATTATGACTACAATTGTGATGATTTCCTGACTCAACCAGAGGCACAATCAGTATACGAAAAATGTGGAACTGATGTAAATAGATTGGATGGAGATAATGACGGTATTGTCTGCGAATCACTACCAAAGAATAAAAAATAAAGAATTTAAAAAAGAAACCCAATTGGGTTTCTTTTTTAAATGTGTGCCAAAAAAAGAGGTCTCTTCTGCAAATATTTTTCTGACGAAAAATTTCGCAGACCCGACCCGTTATTTTTGCTTTTCCCATGCGTTAAGCAAAAATATACTCCTTCTTTTCTCGCCCTCACGAATAGTCCGCAGGGACTATCCTTCTTGAGAACAAAATAAAAAAACCATTCGGTTTTTATTTTTGTGCCCAAGAGAGGGCTCGAACCTCCATGGATTGCTCCACTGGTTCCTAAGACCAGCGCGTCTACCAATTTCGCCACCTGGGCAGGTGTTTTTTTAAGCTCTCTGTATCTTATAGGGTAACTGATACAGGTGCATGTCCGCTTACCAGGGCTCGAACCTGGGACCGTCTCGTTAAGAGCGAGCTGCTCTACCAACTGAGCTATAAGCGGTAACAAGAATAGTATATCCGAGTATTCATTTTATGCAACCATTTCCTTTTAATTTTTTGTGGATCTTTAAGTACTTCGGTATACAAGAACTTCACTGCATTAAGGGCAAGATTGACTGTTTGCGGAGACTGTTTGCGTTTATGTTTATCAAGTAAAAAATCCTCAACTGCTTTTTGCTTATGACCCAGGTCACCCTCTCTTGCTTCGCAATTCACCTTGTTTTTGATTCCAGCTTTTTTAGAAAAAATGATATACTGTCTTATGTAGAGTAAAT
>JAJOLB010000033.1 GCA_021129535.1 Minisyncoccota bacterium | reverse complement strand
AAGGTTATTCAAATCAGATTGATTTACACCGTCAATAGAAAATACAATATTATCAACGTCTTTCGGGGGAGGAGTTTCCATGTATTCACCTATTTCATTTAAAGCTTTTTTTTCAGCCTCCGAAAGATCAGACGGATGTGTCCCTTCTTTAAGTTTTTTTAAAATTCCAGCAAGACGTTTTTCAGTAAGGCTTGGTAAATAAAATTTCTCCTTACCATCTTTTGCTTCATTGTTGTTTTTTTTATCTTCCATGATGTTTATTTTAATATTGATAATGCGTTAAATGAGATTCTATTTCATATAGATTTTTTTCCTCAAAATCATTCCTTGGAATTACATAAATATTTCCAAAGTTAAGTCCGTTAATCCCCATTATTCTGAGATACAGATTATCATCAGATGATTTTAATATTTGCAAAAGAATATATTCATTCTCCCCAATTTCAAAACTATCTGACGGAATAATTCGTTCTCCATGCAGCATTACATGAGTAATGTAATCCTTGGTTGTTTTTTGTTCTTTAAATTGCGGTTTCATATACATATATATGAGTATAACATATTTATATAAACCTTTGGTCTAAAATGTACATAATCGTTTTCCACAAAGCTTCCCGTACATTTTATATACTATAACATATTTATATAAATGTCAATACTTTTATATGAAAAATATTGTTATGATATTGATGTAATAAATGGGTAAGATTTCTTGCTCAGGTAAACTTAGGCTTATCAATAATACTGCTCAAAACCTTGTGGCGCGCTCAGCGTTTCAAGCGACATATAGAATGCTACACAAAAACATAAAAAATGTTTTTTTTGCTGTGGGAATATTAACAATTTTTATTGTTGTTCCAAACCTGTTTTCTACACAAGCATTGGAATTAAAAAACTCACCCTCGTATAAAACATCTCAATCATTATCATTATTGTCACCAAATTATTCTGTTATTATTCCTGGTGCAATGGGAGGACCATCATACAGCGAGAATCACAATCACGGAGTTCTTGTTTCTGATATTGCTGTTATTACCGATGATTCTATGGTTCAAAATATTGAAAACACTAATGGGATGAGTATTTATTTAGTAAGAAAGGGAGATACTCTTTCTGAAATTTCAGAGCTCTTTGACGTTTCCATAAACACTATTAAATGGGAAAACAACCTTGGCAAAACACTAAAGGTTGGACAAGAATTAAATATTCTACCTGTTACAGGTATTATGCATACAATTAAAAAAGGTGATACCTTTGCAAAAATTGCCAGCAAATACGAAGTCGAAATCCAAGACATCACGGTGTTTAATAATATAGATGCAACAAAGTTAACTATTGGGAATAAAATAATCATTCCAAATGGTGTAAAGCAAGTATCGTATACAAAGAAAAAAACAACGTCATCAAAAAGCTATTCACCTTCTACTCATAAAAATGGAGGACAAGCTCAATCGGGATATTATGCTCGACCAACAGCTGGAGTTGTAACATCCAGGTTCGGTCCACGTTGGGGACGATATCACTATGGAATAGATTTTGGTGGCGTGAATGGTGTTAGTGCGATTGTTGCTGCTGCATCAGGAACGGTTGAAAAAACTTATTGTGGTAAAGGGTACGGAAACTGCCTCGTTATCAAACACGGTAATGGAACAAAGACTCTGTATGCACATAACACGAGACTCCTTGTTTCTGCTGGTGCAAGTGTTAAAAAAGGACAAAAAATTGCAATCCTAGGTAGGACAGGAAATGTTACAGGTCCACATTTACACTTTGAAATTATTAAGGCAAATGGACAAAAAATGAATCCAAATAGTCTTTACAGATAATTCTTAATTTAAAGATACTAAAAAGCGATACTAAATGTATCGCTTTTTTGTATTTCTAATTAATTTGTGGACGGTATTGCAAAGCCTCTAAAACATGATTGGTTTCAATATGTTGTTTTGATTCCATATCAGCGATTGTTCGTGCAAGCTTTATTACACGATGATAGGCACGTGGAGATAAACTCATTGATTCAGCACTTTTATTTAAAATTGTACGCACGCTGTCAGAGAGTTCCTCGTTCTGAATATCACGGGAATTCATTTCCACATTTAGTGTAGTTTTTCCAATCCGTTCTTGTCCAAATTTTCTGGCTGCATCAATACGAGTCCGAATTATTGGTGAAATTTTTTCCGCTGGATTTCTCTCGGAGAGTTTATCGTAATCAACATGCTCAACAGGTAACCAAATATCAATTCTATCAATAATAGGTCCTGATATTTTTTTCTTGTAACGAACAATATCGTGTGCACCACAAATACATTGTTTTTTCTCTGAACCATAAAAACCACATGGACATGGATTCATGGCTGCGAGCAAAATAAATGATGCTGGAAATTGGACCGTTCCTGATGCACGAGAAATGGTTACAATCCTGTCTTCTAATGGTTGCCGTAATGATTCAAGGACCTTTTTATCAAATTCGGGAAACTCGTCCAAAAATAACACACCACGATGTGCTAATGTGATTTCTCCAGGTTTTGGATTTGAACCACCACCAATAATAGCAACATAGCTGGATGTATGATGTGGTGATCGAACCGGTGCCTGCGTTAATATTTCTGCATTATCCAATGTCCCGGCAACTGAATGAATTCCTGTAATTTCCAAAATTTCGTCCTTAGATAAATTTGGCAATATTCCTGCAAAGGCTCGTGCCAGCATTGTTTTTCCTGTCCCAGGAGGACCGAACATCGCAACATTATGTCCACCAACCGCAGCGATTTCTAATCCACGTTTTACAATTTCTTGCCCTTTTATATCTGAAAAATCTGTTCCGTAACATTCAGTGAAGTTTTCAATTTCTGTATATTTCTGAACTTCTATTAATGTATTTTCATTTCTAAACGTATCAAGATGGTCAATTATTTGTGTAAGATTTTTCACAGGATAAATAGTTATTCCATCAACAAGCGCAGCCTCGACAGCATTATCTACCGGAACAAAAACTTCTGTAAAATTATTTTCCTTTGCAGCCTGAATAATTGGCAAAATTCCACGAACTGATTTTACGGTTCCGTCGAGCGAGAGCTCACCGAGAAATAGTTTTTTCTCTGGATCAAAATCAATCTCGCCGGCTGAGAGTAAATATCCCAATGCGATAGCGAGGTCATAGTAGGCTCCGTCTTTTTTCAATTCTGCTGGGGAGA
>JAJOLB010000018.1 GCA_021129535.1 Minisyncoccota bacterium | reverse complement strand
ACCGAAACTTATTTATTAAAACTATATTTACAATGGTTCGAGCTCATAATTTATATTGTTTGAATATAATTAATGTAGATCTCTATTGAGAATTAAATGATTGTCTCGATCACACTAGACTGGGTGGTAGTTAAATTAAAAATAAAATAGAAAAACACTCTATTTGCATAGAGTGTTTTTTCTTTGTATATCTCTCAAACCTTTCTAGAAATTGAACCATAAATGTTGGTTCTAACCCATGACTCATCGTCAGAAAGCGTTGTAAAATATAGCTTATATTGTGACCTCGGTCGGGGTCACAACGCTGCTGCTCCGCAAGGATTTGAACCTTGATTGACGGTACCAGAAACCGCAGTCCTACCATTAGACGACAGAGCAATGTAGATATTGTAACGAAATCATAAAAAAATAAAAGCCATAAAATGGCTTTTAATGATTCAAAAATATTTATTTTTATACTATTGTTTGAATTTTCAATAATTTAAATGTATTAAACACGTAAATACTTTCTAACTGCTAGAATACTAGAAAAGAATCCCAAAATAATACCAACTGAAATGATAATAACTGCAAACTGCAATAAATTGTTCATAAAATATGTTGCAATATCCATTCCACCAAAGAATGTTTTGGTGATTCCAGATAGCCAACGTGTAATTGGAAACAAGGATATCATCGTAATGATAGCAGCAATAAAACCATAGAGTGAACCAATAACCGCAAATGGACCTCGAATGTATCTATGTTCTGCACCTACAAGTCTCTTAACTATTATCTCATCCCTTGAAGCATATATAGCAATACGCATAGTGCTTATAAGAACCAGAACAGAAATAATTGATAAAAATAATATAACAGCATAACTGATATTTTGCACAATAGAGGTGAACTGATTAAGCCTTTCAATAATATTCTTATTGTCGTTATAGTTTATACGCTCAACAAATTCAGCATTTTTAACAAGAGGTTCTGACTCTATTGATTTTACCACTGATTCATACTGTGTGGACTCGTGAGCTCTAATATTTAAAGATGCACCTAGTGGATTATCACCTAATTCTTCAAGAGACCTTTTTATTAAGTCATCATCGGCATGCCTTTTTTCAAAATTAATAAGAGCTTCTTCCTTTGATACATAAACAACATCACGAACCTCGGGAATTAGTTTTATTTTTTCTTCCAAGTCTTTTATCTCCTGAACAGGAGCGTCTGGAAAGAAGTAAATATTAATATCTACCCTTTCCTGAAATTGAGCCAATGTAAAATCCAAAACACCACTCAAAAATAACAGTGATGATAGCGTTAGGAGCGACATCGTCATAACCAAAACAGAAGAAAATGAAACAATTCTATTTCTCCAAAAGGATATAAGCCCTTCGCGGAATATTCTTTTTAAATCTAAATGTAATGACATAATTATTTTGTAGAGTGATGATATTTTGCATTCTCATGATCTCTCACGATTTTACCCTTTTCCAGATGTATAACCCTTTTCTTTAATGCATCAACAATAATATTATTGTGGGTTGATAATATAACAGTTGTTCCCAATTCATTTATCTTTTTCAGAATATTAACAACATTATGGGCACTTTGCGGATCAAGAGATCCTGTTGGCTCATCCGCGATCAATAAATCAGGTTGATTAATAATGGCTCGTGCGATAGCAAGTCTTTGTTGTTCTCCACCAGAAAGTTGATTTGGAAAATGATACATTTTATCCACTAGACCAACCAATTCCAATGCATGTGGAACATCAGCACGAATTTCATCGTCACTTCTGCCAATCATCTCCATAGCAAATGCAACGTTTTCATATACTGTTTTATCCTTTAAAAGTTTGAAGTCTTGAAAAATAACACCTATACGCTGTCTATATTTAGGAATATCAGATCTTCGTAGGTTATGAATATTAACACCGTCAAAATAAACATTCCCAGAGCTAGGTTTTTCCTCTGACAAAAGAACCCTTAGTAGAGTTGTTTTCCCTGCACCAGAAGATCCTATAAGGTTTACAAATTCACCTTTTTTAATAGAAAAATTAAGGTCTAAAATTGATGTATTTTTTTGCTGATACGTCTTAGAAACATTCTCAAATTTAATCATTATGTATCTATTTTAGCATAAAATAATTCTAAATAAAAATAGATATAAATTATTATATCTATTTTCATCATCTACTACTATTATTCTCTTTTCCTAAAAGCAAAAATCAAAATTAAACCAACAATAAGAGGCGAGAATCCATCTACGAGATCTTGTTTTTTATCTTGTTGAAATCTATCCTTTTCCTCTGCACGTCTTTCTGTTAAGCATTTATTGATTTCTTCATCTGTCCTTTTATACGGTTTATTCACTATTGGTTTTGTACCTACAATAGTCTCCATGGAAAGGATGTCCAATTCCACAGGGTGTCTATTGTAATCATACTGACATTGTTCTTTTGTAATTCCGTTATAAGGACTGTGATCAAATAGTGCTAATTTTGCACCAGCCTGCAAGGTGGTAATTCCACCAATTGAAGCCATAATAATTCCAGCAGCAAACGCTATTGCTGGAACAATTCTAATAATCCAATGTTTTTGTTTTTTCTCTGACATATTTTTTAATAGTTAATTTTTTATAATTTATAATCCAACCTTTGCACGTACATCGTCGATTATTGGTTTAATCTTTGCACGAATGTTTCGCTTTCCTTCATCCAAAATCTGCCTGACAATACCAGGATTCTCCTCGTAGTATTTTCGTCGCTCACGCATTGGCGCAATAAATGTTAAATAGTTTTCCAATAGAATCTTTTTAGAACCCCCATAACCAAGCCCACCATTTTCATATCCTGCTCGTATTTCTGATAATTGTGGTTCTGTAGTGATTAATTTATGCAACGCAAATACATTACATTCATCTGGATTTTTTGGCTCATCAGGCATTTTTGAATCGGTTACAATTCCCATAATGGCCTTTTTAATTTCTTTATCAGTTCCAAACAATGGAATGGTGTTTCCATAGGATTTCGACATTTTCTCACCATCGGTTCCCGGAACGGTTGAAACGTCTTCTTTTATAAATTCCTGAGGTTCTGAAAATGTTTCACCATAGGTATTATTAAATTTTCGTGCAACCTCGCGCGCCATTTCTACGTGCTGAATTTGATCACGTCCAACAGGAACAACATCCGCATTGGGTAACAAAATA
>JAJOLB010000010.1 GCA_021129535.1 Minisyncoccota bacterium | reverse complement strand
TTTTGGAAAAACTAGATACAATTTTTGAGAGACTTCTTGTTATTGAAAAGAAGCTTGATATTGAAAGTAAAAAAGATTCAAAAAACTTGACCTTAGATATCGAAAAAAACGATAATGATTCAGACGAATCTAACGAAGATGAATCAGAAAACAATGAAGAAGGTGATAAAAATCAAAATTTAGAGAATGGTAGTAATACTGATGGTGAAAATAATAATTATGAAGACATAGAAGACTCTGAATATGAAAGTTCAGAAAATATGCAGGATAATGATTCAGGTGAATTAACTGAAAATTTTGAACCTGAACCTGAACCTGAACCTGAACCTGAACCTGAACCTGAACCGCAAGATGAAAATATAGAAGAATAAAAAACGTATGAAGCGTTTTTTTATTTACCAATTAATTTCATTTTTTCCATGTTTTTTGAGATATGTATTTGTTTGTGAAAAATGTCTACTTCCAAAAAATCCATTATATGCAGAAAATGGTGATGGGTGGGTAGATTCCAATACAAGATGTTTTTCTCTATCTATTATGGACCCTTTTTGTTTTGCATAATTCCCCCACAATAGAAACACACAGTGATTGTGTTCATCTGAAATTTTTTGTATGACATAATCAGTAAATTCTTCCCATCCATGTTTTCTATGGCTACCAGGTTTATTTTCTTCAACCGTTAGAACTGAATTTAATAATAAAACACCTTGCTTTGACCAAGATTCTAAATTCCCTAAATTTATGTCTTTTTTAATATTTAAATCAGAGTCAATTTCTTTGTAGATATTTTTTAGCGATGGTGGAACCTTGACTTCATCAGGGGTAGAAAATGATAATCCGTGCGCCTGTCCAGGATTATGATAGGGGTCTTGCCCTAGAATAATTACGGAAACTTCATTAAACAGAGTGCTGTTAAATGCATGAAAAATATCTTTTTGTTCAGGATAAATATTTTTTGTTTTATATTCTGTCTGTATAAAATCTGTTAATTTTGACCAAGATTTCATTTCAAAATAATTTTTCAATACTTTTTCCCAACCTTTTTCAATATCTACGTTCATATATTTATCATACCATAAAAACAAGGCAGATTTATCAAAAAAAAGCTTTAATAATAAGGCTTTTTTTGGTATAATAACTTTATAATTAAACTACATTATGGCAGATAAAAACACCAAAAAACAAGGAAAAGAAAATTACAGCGCATCGGATATTTCAGTATTAGAAGGGCTTGAGCCGGTACGTAAGCGTCCAGGGATGTACATCGGTTCCACAGGACCAGATGGATTGCATCACCTAATTAGAGAGATTTTTGATAACTCGCGTGATGAGGCTATGGCTGGATATTGTGACCACATTGAAATCGCATTATTGCCAGACAACATAATTCGTATCGTCGACAATGGACGAGGGATTCCTATTGATAAACATCCAAAAACTAAAAAATCAGCACTTGAAGTCATCATGACGGTTCTCCACGCCGGTGGAAAATTCGATAATGAATCATATAAATTCTCTGGAGGATTGCACGGTGTTGGTGCATCCGTGGTCAACGCACTGTCTACCTACACACGCGCCGAAGTTCATAAAGACGGAAATAAATATTTTCAAGAATACGCCATCGGTAAACCTAAAAAGGATGTAAAGAAATTTGGTAAAACAACTGATCAAGGAACCATAATCACATTCAAACCTGATGATACCATTTTTTCCGAGGTTATTTTTGACTGGAAACGAATTGTAAAACATTATCAACAACAGGCGTATTTGGTAAAAAATCTACGTGTATCATTGTTAGATATGCGTGAATATAAAGGTGATATTGATTTAGAAAATTCATATTATTTAGAAGATTTAAATATTCAAACGCCGTCACAGTCATTTTATTTTGAGGGTGGAATTGTTTCAATGGTGCGATATTTTAATGCGAATCAAAAACCTGTTCATAAAAATATTTTTCATATTGAAAAAGAAACCGATGACGGAATTCATGTCGAGGTTGCCTTGCAATATGTGGATGATATCACACCGCGTATTGTTCCGTTTGCGAACAATATTTCTACACCAGGTGGAGGAATGCATGTTACAGGATTTAAAACTGCTCTAACGCGATTATTAAATGCCTATAATAAAAAGAACAAGGTTCTCACCGAAAAGGACGGCTCATTAACTGGGGATGATGTACTCGAAGGGATTTCAGCTGTAATTTCCGTAAAGATGAAGGAAATTCAATTCGAGGGACAAACCAAAGATAAACTCGGTTCACCCGAGGCTCGTGCCGCTGTCGAGAAGACCTTTGGAGAAGCATTTAGCTATTTCTTGGAGGAAAACCCAAACGATGCAAAAGACATCCTACGAAAGGCTGCATTAGCGTTAAAGGCTCGAAAGGCTGCAAAGGCTGCAAAGGACACTATCCTGCGAAAGGGTGCCCTCGAAGGGTTTACCTTACCAGGTAAATTGACCGATTGTCAGACGAAAAATGCTGACGAGGCAGAAATATTCATTGTAGAGGGAGATTCAGCGGGAGGAACCGCAAAACAAGGACGTGACAGACGTACACAAGCAATTCTACCATTGCGTGGTAAACCGTTGAATGTAGAACGTGTACGGTTGGATAGAATGTTGGGGAACAATGAAATAAAATCTATGGTGATTGCCTTTGGTACATCAATTGGAGAAACCTTTAATATTGAAAAGGCACGTTATAAGAAAATCATCATCGCGACGGATGCGGATGTCGATGGTGCGCATATTAGAATTTTGTTGATGACATTTTTATTCAGATATTTCCGTGAATTTATTGATAATGGATATATCTATGTAGCACAGCCACCATTGTATAAAATTAAAAAAGGGAAATCATTGCATTATGCCTATTCAGATAGAGAGCGTGATGGAATTCTAAAAGAGCTCGGTGTTGATTCATCTGTTGATGAAAATGGCGAGGTCAAGAAATCTGGATCTGTTCATATTCAGCGTTACAAGGGGTTGGGGGAAATGAACGCCGAGGAATTATGGGAAACATCTATGAATCCTGAAACACGAACATTGAAACAGGTGACGGTGGATGATGCTGTGGAGGCTGATAGGTTGTTTGAGACCTTGATGGGGAAGGATGTTGCGCCGAGGAAGGCGTTTATCCAGAATAATGCACTTCTAGCCGAAATCGATATTTAAACGCAAAAAATAGCGAGATTTCTTCGTTAAAATAAAAAAGAGCACTCACGGTATTGTTATACCGTTTGTTTGCTTTTTTTATTTTGCCTCGAACTCTCTGCTATTTTTTGCGTTTAAATAATGTTCCAAGTTTGTCATTCTAGAAAATAATAAAGAATCAAAATTTTTATTTTGTGAGTGTTAAATTCTATCGTGTAAAAGTCGGAGAAAATTATTCAGAGAAAATTGAAAATATATTTGAAGAAATAAAAAGAGCGTAAAAGTTCTTTTTTTGCTATAATTAAAAAATGATTAACGTAACACAAGTATACGATACTATTTATTCCATTGTAAGTTT
>JAJOLB010000042.1 GCA_021129535.1 Minisyncoccota bacterium | reverse complement strand
GATTAAAAGATATTTTAGGTCATTTTATTACACACAGACAGGAAGTTGTACGACGACGAACAGAATTTGATCTAAAAAAGGCAGAGGCTCGTGCACATATTTTAGAGGGATTAAATAAAGCACTTGATCATATAGATGAGGTGATTGCCTTAATTAGAGCATCAAAAGACAGCGGAGAGGCTCATGCAAATTTGATGAAAAAATTTAAATTTACAGAAATTCAAGCAAAGGCAATTCTAGATATGAAATTGCAAAAACTTGCTGGATTGGAGCGTAAAAAAATTGAAGACGAACTAAACGAATTAGTAAAATATATTAAATCATTACAATCTCTATTAAAATCAGTTTCGAAAATGCTCACTATTATTAAAGATGAGCTTTTGGAGATTAAGACTAAATACGGAGACAAACGACGAACAACAATTGTTCCAGGTGCGGTTGATTCAATCTCTATGGAAGATTTAATTCCACAAAAAGAATTTGCAATGGTATTTACTGACAGTGGTTATATCAAACGAACCGACCCAGAAGAATATAAATCACAGAAACGTGGAGGTGTTGGTGTTTCAGGAATGAATGCAAAAGACGACGATATTGTAACTCATTTCCTAACAGCAAATTCACACAGTGATATTCTATTCTTTTCAGATATGGGGCGTGTATACCAGACAAAAATGTATGACCTACCAGAAGGACGACGTTCAACACGTGGAAAATCTATCAAAAATTTTCTACCATTAACTGGGGATGAGAAAATCACCTCAATTCTACCGGTTCCAAAAGGTAAGGATTTATCAGAAAATACTTTGTTCTTTATTACAAGAAATGGAATTGTAAAACGAACATCTGCTGATACTTTTGAAAAAGTTCGTGCAAATGGAATTGTTGCTATTAATTTAAGAGACGGAGATGAACTATTAGATGTTCGATTTACCAAAGAAAATGATCAAATGATGCTTGTTTCTCAATTAGGACAATCGATTCGATTCAAAGTTTCAGATGTTCGAACTATGGGGAGAACAGCTGGTGGTGTAAAAGGGATGACATTAAAACCTGACGATATGATTGTTGGAACAGGTGTTGTTCGTGATAACGGAACTGATCTAGAACTATTGGTTATTACTGAAAATGGATATGGTAAAAAAACTAAACTAGATGAATACAAAGTTCAAGGGCGTGGTGGTTCTGGAATCAAAACATTAAACGTTACCGACAAAACTGGTGCATTGATTGGCGCACGTATTACAACGCCAGATGTTGCCGAGCTGATGGCTATGAGCGAACAATCGCTTGTTATTAGAATGTCACTTGAAGGTATTTCAACACTTGGACGTGCTACACAAGGTGTACGAATTATGAAATTAAAAAATGGTGATTCGGTTGCTTCGTTCACTCTTGTTTAAAATTACTTTAAATAGTAGTTTTTTTGTTTTAATATAGAGTTAAGTTTGTTATAATAAAAACATATGAATACATTTTCAGATCCAATAAAAATTATTGAACAGATTACATTTTCAGATGATGCACATATTGCTGATTTTGGTTGTGGTTCAGGGGCATACAGCCTTGCTATTGCAAAAAAACTTATTATGGGAAAAATATTTGCCATTGATGTTAGAAAGGACATGGTTGAACGTCTTGGAAACATTGCAAAATCAGAAAAAATTGAGAAACTTCATGTTGTGTGGGGTGATATTGATGAGGAAAATGGTTCTCGTCTGCGTGAAAATTCTATTGATTTTGTCTTATTAACAAATACCCTTTTTCAGGTAGAAGACAAAAAAATGGTTATGCAAGAAGCATCCAGGATTCTTAAATCAGGTGGAAGACTTTTAATTATTGATTGGGAAGATTCTTTTGGTAATATTGGACCAAAAGAAGACCATATTATTACCGAAAGAACAGCAAAATTACTTACCGAAGAAGTCGGATTTATTTTTGATAAAAAAATAGAAGCTGGTGAACACCACTACGGTTTTATTGTACATAAGCTATAATTATCATTATGTTAAAAGAAATAGGAATTAAAAAAATTATTACAGTTATATTTATTATCGGTGGAATATTTGCATTTTTAATATTCTCAAATGTTATAAAGACAGGCAGCGATAAAGGGGCAGTATCTGGTAATATCGTGGTGTGGGGAACAATACCATTTGATATCATGCAGCCATATATTGATCAGTCAAATACAAAAACAATAAATGTAACCTACAAGGTTCAGAACAAGGCAACATACGAATCTGATATTTTAAATGCCTTTGCTGCTGGACGTGGTCCAGATTTATTCATTATGCCTCATGAAAATATTCTCAGAAATGCTGATAAAATATTTGAAATACCTTACACGAGCTTTTCAAAAAATGACTACCAATCAAAATATATTAACGAGGCAAATATATTTTTAACAAATACTGGAGTACTTTCTATTCCTATGTCTGTTGACCCTATGGTGATGTATTATAACAAACAACTTATTTCATCTGCATTTCTTATTGAGCCTCCAAAATACTGGGATGAATTAAGTGCCTTCTCTTCAAAAATATCATTTGTCGATGCTGGAGGAGCCATTTCTCAGTCAGGTGTTGCTATGGGTACCTATGATAATATTAGGAACGCAAAAGGTATATTAACTACGTTGTTACTTCAAAATGGTAATAGGATTGTTGGTACAGATCTATTAACTGGAAAAAAAAGGGCAGAATTAGCGTTTTCTGATGATTCATTTGAACAGGCGAAGCAGGCATTGGAATTTTATACCTCATTTAGTGATTTTGGTAATAGTAATTATTCATGGAATGAATCACTTGATTCTTCTTTGGAAAAATTTATTACAGGTGAGCTTGCACTTTATTTTGGTAAAGCAAGTGAAATGGAAAATATCAGGAAAAAGAATCCAAATCTTGATTTTGATGTGACCTTGATGCCACAAATAAATGAGACCTCTATTAAGACAACCTATGGAGCAATGACAGGTGTCGCAATATCAAAACAAACATCTAGCAAGGCGGCAGCCATATCAGTTGCATCAAGCCTTTCTGGTAAAAATATATCAGAGAAATTAACGCGTGATTTATCTATTGCGCCGGTAAGACGTGATTTACTAAAAAATAAACCAGATGATGCTCGACTTACTCTGTTTTATAATTCAGCTATTATATCAAACGCATGGTTTGATCCAGAGCCACAATCAACAAGTATTCTTTTCAAGAATCTTATTCGTTCAATAAATACGGACTCAAAAAATCCTGACGCTGCTCTTAAACGGATAAACAGTGAATTGAATAATGTTCTCAATAGGACTATAAATCTTGTTATAGAGAATAAACAAGAGAAAAAATAATACAAAAAAACTGTATTGTTTTTTTATTATTTGATACAATAAATATATGAAAAAATTATTTAAATATGTGATCTTATTATTTATTTTTACTCTTGGATTTCAAGGTATTGCAAATGCACAAGAATCAAATGAAGCTGGGCAGGAAAATATAAATATAGAAATTATAAATGAAAAATCATCACTT
>JAJOLB010000011.1 GCA_021129535.1 Minisyncoccota bacterium | reverse complement strand
AGATAAATTTCTTTTTTCAGCAATTTGACGTAAAAAATCACCCGAGGAAAAATGCGTCATGCTCAACATCTTTGCAACTTTTTTTGCAGTAGAGCTTTTCCCTGAACCTAATTTCCCTGCAATCGTAATAATTTTCTTATTCATAAAGGAATTATAGCACAATAGCGTTTTGCTCCAAACTTTTATTCTTTTGCATTTTAAATAAATAGAAAAACAGCAATAGATAATAAACAATCACCCACCAAAATGAAAACTTTGGTATCGCAAATTTAGCAAAGGGAACATCAGCAAAAAACTCTACAAGTATCAAAATATATTTCAATGACAGCGTTGCAGGCAAGGCAATAATGCTTGCCAAAACAGGCGCAAAAAACCCAAATACAGCCGTTACAAACCCCAACAACATCGTAATGGGAATTATAAACAATACCAACATATTTACCAAAACTGAAACAACAGAAAAGTCCCCAATATAATACATAATTAATGGCATCACCATAATTTGTGCAGAAATGGTTGCCGCCGCAGAATCACGAAATGCTAGAAATCTTGGTAGAAATGATAATGGTTTTTCTAATAATGGCATTAACGCAATCAATCCATAGGTCGCCAAAAATGAAAACTGAAACGAGATATCAAAATACAAAATCCAGGGATTATACATAACCATAAAGACTCCTGCCAATAATAGCGTTCGCTCAATATGATAGTCTCTACCCACAATTTTCGCCAACACAATAAATAGAGCCATAATCGACGCACGAATCACTGTTGGTCCGGCTCCAACTAGCAAAGCAAAGGCAACAATTCCAAGTACAGCAATAACCGAACGCGTATAGAGCGGTAAAAATCCTAACACAATCATCACTGCCATAATCACCAAGGAAACATTATATCCAGATAAAACTACAATATGCATTAATCCTGTGGTTCTAAAATCATCCTCTAATTTATCACCCAAGGCTGTCTTTTCACCCAACAAAACACCAGCCAGCAGTGATGATTCTGGTTTTGGAATGTAGCGATATATTTGTTTCAATAAATTATTTTTCAATGAATAAAGTGTTGAGAAAATAGATTTCTGGGATTGTTCTACAATAGAAATATCACGTGTTTTTCCAACATAATAGATGCCATCCTTTTCCAAAAAATGTTCATAATCAAAAATACGCCCTCCATCAGCCTCGAATGATTTTGGAATTTGTGGGGTTGTTTCAAAACGAACTATTTGTCCATAATGATATTCCTGATAATCAAATGTTTTCAGGGATATTTTTGTATCTAATGATTCTTTTTTATTTCCCAAAACAAGACTATTTACATCTATTATCAATTTATTCGAGGAACCTTGTTTCAAAGGTTTTTCAGAAATTTTTCCCTCTAAAACTATTTCTATTTTTTCATCGGCAAAATAATCCAGAACATGTTTTTGCTGATTGTTAATGCTTGCGTCAAAACGTAAAAATCCTAAAAGAAAAATCACTGCCGATAAAGCAATAATTTTCAGATACTTTCCACCAAACAAAAATAGCAAAAGACTCAGACCTAGAATAATAAACAGAAAACTATCTCCGATAAATGCATTCAAAAAAATAGAATGCAGTAATATACCACCTAAAAAAGAAAATATATACATGAGAAATTTCTTTCCTAACATGGCTCTATTTTAGCATAAAATAAAAGAGACTATAAAGCTTTCTTTATCTTCTCTGCTATTTTTTCAAAATTTTTTTCTGTTCCATCATTTGGTAAATTTGAACGAATATGAATATGTGCGTGTGGAACCTCGTCACCACGAACATCCATAAAAATCATTTCAGTATTGAAGACCTTTTGATGAGCCAATGCAACGAGGCGAGCAAGTTTTAAATATTCATCATATTTTTCAACCTGCCAAACCCAACGAACTTCCTGTTTAGGAATCACCAAGGTGTGCCCAGGATTTAGTGGATAGATATTTAAAAAGACTAAAAAATCATCGTCCTCATAAATTTTATAGGACGGCAATTCTCCATCTATTATTTTTTTAAATATGGTTTTTTCTGACATACCTCTATTTTAGCATTTTTGTAAAAAAAAATTACCATTCTCATTTGTTAGTTATAAAACTAACAAATGAGAATGAATAAATTTAATCTATTGCTCTTTGCTTTTTTGTATTCTTTTCATCAAGAAACAAAGATTCTTTTGTTTTCCCTAGTATTTCACCTGAATTTATGAGAATAATAGCTCTTACTATTTTAATGGACTCAATAGAACCCCAAGGAGCCACTTTTAGTGCAAGTTCTAAGCCTTTTAGTTTTTCTTGAACATAAACATTGTTTAATGACGTTGTATAAAGAACATCTGCTGTTTTGCAAGATTTTAAAAAATTGCTTTTTACTTTTTGATATGACTTCATGATGCCTTTTACATCAGGATAATCATAAAATAAAGAATTTATTCTCTCTTCAAAATTTTTATCCGTTTCAAGGGCCAGAAAATCCCCTATATAACCAGGAAACCCATAATCTGTCAGAAGCGTTACAGCAAAACCTTCTCTTTTTAATTTTTTTAAAAGAAAGAATGCTTCCAATGGCTCTGTTTGCAGAATCTCTATAATTTTTTTTGCCTTTAAAGGCTTGTTGGTTTCAGAAATATTTCTACTAATAAGCGAAATAATTTCTTTCATTCTTTTATTATTTGTTAAATAATTTTGAATTTTTTGTTGTTTTATTAGATGTTTTTCAACAGAAATTCTCTTGTAATTCATAAAAAATATTTATTAATTTGTTAGACTTCATTTTTCTTTATATAACTATATCACCTAATTATTATTAAGCAATAATCTCTTCATGGTATACTGAAAAAATGAACGAATACTCATTCTTACCAACAATTACAGATAAACATATCCTCCTTGAAAAATACTCAAAACTGACAGCACAACTGCTTCTGAATCGTAAAATTGAAAATCTAGATGATGCAGAAAAATTCCTGAGTCCACAATGGTCGGATAATCACGATCCATTTTTACTACATGATATGGAAAAATCTATTAAACGATTCTATGACGCAGTAAAAAATAATGAAAAAATAACCATCTATGCGGATTATGACGCCGATGGAATTCCCGGCTCAATTGTATTGGCAAATCTCTTGGAAAAAATAAATTACGAAAATTTTGATATTTATATTCCCCATCGTCACGACGAAGGTTACGGAATTCATATTCCAGCACTTGAAAAAATTAAAGAATCTGGAACAGCATTAATTATTACAATTGATGTTGGAATTACGGCACACGACGCTGCTGACTGGTCTGTGAAAAATGCTGTAGATATGATTATTACAGATCATCACTTGCCACTGAAAAAATCTGATGAAACACAAAATCTGCCAGAATCTTTTGCATTGATAAATCCAAAACAAACATTATGTGAATATCCTGACCCAATGTTGTGTGGTTGTGGTGTGATATTTAAATTTGTTCAAGCCTTTGTAAAAAATTATGGAGAAGAATTTAATATTCATCCAGAATGGGAAAAATGGCTTCTCGATATGGTTGGAATCTCGACTATATCTGACATGGTGCCTTTGCAGAATGAAAATCGTATATTTGCGAGTTTCGGACTCAAAGTCATCCAAGAAATCTCAAAACCACGAAACAATCACCGTATTGGATTGAAAAAACTACTCTGGGATTCAGGCATTAACGCACAATATATGACAGAGGAAGACATTGCATTCGGAATAACACCACGCATCAATGCAGCATCAC
>JAJOLB010000021.1 GCA_021129535.1 Minisyncoccota bacterium | reverse complement strand
TTTCATTCCCGGCTTTAAGGTATACCCAACAGGCTTATAACTTGATACTATTACTTCCTCATTATATTCTGATTGACCCACAATTACCGTTTCAAGTTTTTTTTGTGTCAAAGTACCAGCAATACCGTCACTATCAAGCCCTTCGCTTAATTGAAACTGTTTTACCGCTGCGATTGTTGCTGGTCCGTAAGATCCATCAAGTTTAAAGTCATTTCCTAAGCCTAATTTTATTTTAAGTGCATTTTGAAAACTCAAGACTTCTTTGTTCGACATACCAGGTTTAAGAGTGCTAGATGAGGTAGAATAATAAATATTCCCATCTACAATGATCGTAGAGTCAGAACGCTCATTCCACAACTCAGAAAGTATATTAAATTTTTTAATTGCTTCGCTTTTTAACTGAAAAGAATAGGAAAATTGAGCATCTAAATCAATATGATGAATTTTTGTATCATTTTTATTGAAAATTGAAACAACATATTCGCCAATATTAAAATCATTAAAACGTGTACCACATGATGTTCCATTCAAATAAAAAGTCATATTCATAATAGAATTTTTATTTCCTATAATAAGGGTACCTGGAACAGATGAACCGTCGCTAGTAATTTTATACATACCAATAGCGGTATCATCCTGGGAAAGAACAGAATCAGGACTTGGATAGGTGAAACCTGCAACAGGTGAACATGCATATGCATTCTTTGTAAAAAATATAAGCAAAAAGGTAATAAATAAATAAATAAAATTTTTCATATATAGCTAGTATAAAATTATTGAGAATAAGTTACAAGTAAAAAACACATATAATTGTATGTGTTTTAATTGTAACCTTATAGTTACTAACGCTTTGACCAAGCCGGACGCTTTCGCGCCTTTAATAGACCTGGTTTTTTTCGTTCTTTTCGTCGTGGGTCTCGTTTTAAATAACCTGCTGATTTCAAGTCTCCTCGTAAATCTTCATTATATTTAATTAAACATCGGGAAATTCCGTGTCGAATAGCATCAGCTTGTGCTGACATTCCACCTCCTGTTACAATAACAGAAACATTAAATTCATCTTTTGTTTCAGCTAATGCAAATGGAGCTCGAATAACATTCTTAAAAGTTTCAACTGAGAAATAGTCATCAATACTCTTGTCGTTAATAACGTATGTCATCTTAGTATCAGGAGTAATTCGTACTTGTGCAGTTGCTCTTTTTCGTCTCCCAATTGCTGGGATATATTGTGTTTCTTTTTTTGCCATAATAATTATTCGTTAATGATAAGATTCTTCATCATTATTGGTCGCAATCTATTATTTGGAAGCATTCCTTTTACAGCTTTTTCCCAAACAATTTGAAATCCAAGTCTCTCAATTGAGTGTTCACGTGATTCGTGACGCAAACCACCAGGATAACCAGAATATCTTTTGTATTCTGCTTTTAACTGAGAGTCATTCAAGGAAACCTTGGAAGCATTGTTAATTGTAACCGTAACATCTGGTGCTACATTTGGTTCAAATGAAGGTTCATTTTTACCACGTAAAGTCATAGCAATATCAGAGGCCATACGTCCTAGACTTTGACCTTCTGCATCAAAAATATATTCTCTTTTTTTATTTTCTGTATTCATAATAATTAATGATTATACAAATTCGATAACTGCCATTGGACTTGCGTCACCCTTTCGATGTGGCAATTTTGTAATTCGTGTGTAACCTCCGCTTCGACCTTCGTATCGTGGAGTAATTTCATCAACAAGTTTATTAGCAAGAGTTTCTTGGTTACCCAATCGCCCAGCTATCAAACGTCGTGCAGCTAAATCCCCAACCCGTGCCTTTGTAAGCAATTTTTCAATATATGGTCGTAGCTCTTTTGCACGAGCTTCAGTTGTTTTAATTTTTTCGTAAGTAAGCATTGCAACAGCAAGAGATCTAATGAACCCTCGTCGTACATTTGCTTTACGTCCAAATTTTCTATTTTTTCTACCGTGTCTCATGTTTATAATTTATTGTTATCTTTCAAACTAAGTTTAAAGGTAGCAAGGGTATCAATAACTTCATCAAGACTTTTTTGACCAAAGCCATCTAAGGTTAATAAATTCTCTGCTGTTTTTTGTACAATCCCGCCAAGTGTTCTAATATTGGCAACATTTAGAGCTTTTTCCGTACGAGATGAAAAATCTAGTGTATCAACTCTTGTTTTAAGAAGTTCAACTCTTTCATCTTCATCTATTTCAGGAATATCCTCTGCGTCTTCACCAAATTCAACAGATGTCTCAGAGTCAAGCTCTTGAACCTCTTCCATCTCCTTAAGATCTAGAATAGCTCTAAATTGATTAATCATAATCTTTAAAGCAGATTCTAATGCTTCTTTTGCTGTTAGACTTCCGTCTGTTTCAAGATTAATACGTAATAAATTGTAGTCTGTTCTGTCTCCAACACGCATGTTTTCTACTTCGTAGTTAACTTTTCGTATTGGACTAAATATTGCATCAACAAGAATATTTCCAATGGAAGTCTCCTTGTTTGCAAAATCCTCCTTTGATACAAAACCAACACCTTTTGCAAGAGTTAATTCAATATCTAATTCAGCTGTTTTATTTGTTATCTCCGCAATAAACTGATCAGGAGTTGTAACCTCAACATCACCTGTAGTATCAAATGATTTTGCGGTAACAACGTTATTTCCTTTTACGTGAAGTTTTATTTTTGCCTCCTCTTCAGAGTGTAGTGCAAAACGAACTTTTTTAAGATTAAGAAGGATAGTTAAAACATCCTCTTTAATTCCGTTCAAGGTTGCAAACTCATGGTCTGCACCTTTTATCTTAACCGCAGTAATAGAAACCCCAGGAAGTGAAGAAAGGATAATCCTTCTTAATGAATTTCCAAGTGTGTGCCCATACCCTGGATACAAACCTTCAATTTCGTAAATCCCCTTTGATCCGTCCTCGGTAACAACATTTAATTTTGTTGGTAAAACAATGTCTTGATGAAACATAATGTGCCCTTTAAATAAACTTAGTAATAATCTTTTTACAGATTTTTTGGTTTTAATAAAAACCTATGAATAAATTTTCAAAATTGTCTACTATCGACTGTAGAACTCAATTACTGCTTGAAAATTAAAGAATTTATCAGGATTTTTTGGTTCTCCTGTAATTTCTATGGTTAGCTTTGAAGAATCAATTTTTAACCATGATGGAGCTTTTGTTGATTTTAGAGTTTTTTCTAAATCAATAAAAACAGTTTTTGACTTGCTCCCTTCTCGTATAGAAATAATATCTCCATTTTTCACAGAATATGATGGAACGTCAATTTTTTTACCATTAACGGTAATATGACCATGTGTTACTAGTTGCCTTCCAAAAGCTCGTGTTTTAGAAATACCTGATCTATAAATAACATTATCAAGTCTTTTTTCTAATAGTTTAAATAATGTATCTGCTGGAATCTCTCCATGTTTTGCAGATTCAAATGCTTTTTTAACAGAATTTGAAAATTGCTTTTCAGAAACTCCGTACGAAAATCGCACACGCTGTTTTTGAATAAGCGACATACCATAATCAGTTGGTCGTTTAGGACGTCCTGTTCGTGATTTTCGTCTTTTTTGTTCTGCAAGCATGAACTTTTGTGATTGTGTTTTTTCATACACAGAAGAACCAAGTCTTCGTGCGATTTTATATTTTTTAATCTTTGCCATAATATTATACGCGTCGCGCCTTCTTAGCTCGTGGTCCATTAAATGGAATAGGTGTTTTATCCTGAATCCGTTTAATTTCTACTGTTGATTTTGTAATAAAACCTCGAATAACTGACTCTCGACCAGAACCAACTCCCTTGATAACAACATCAAGTTCTTTGATTCCCATGTTTTCTGCCTTTTCACCTAGAACTTCTCCTACCCTTGCAGCAGCATAAGGTGTACCTTTTTTAGCCCCCTTAAAACC
>JAJOLB010000045.1 GCA_021129535.1 Minisyncoccota bacterium | reverse complement strand
CATGGAGTGAGAGACCATATAAAAAAACCGAAAAAAATAAAAAATTAAATATCATGAAAAAATTATTAAAAATAATAATTATCTTGTTGGTTACAATACCAACAATACAAGCTCAAAAAATTAACATTTTGAAAGCATCAGACACAGTAAACACAAAAAATATTATTGTACCTGATTATGCTCTCAATGAATCATTTAATATTGACGATCAAAAGCTCGCCATTATTAAAGGAAAACAGCTAATATCTGCACATAAAACGTTAGAGTATGAAAATTTTCATTCATATACAAGAGAGACAACAAAAACTCTTGTCTATGAAAAAGGCAAAAAAATTTTCCCAGAAACAACAATATCAGACTCTGAAAAGAGTTTGGCGTGGATAACGATGATTATTGTTATAATCCTTTATGGAGTATTTATGTATATTATTAATATTTGTGATGAGACCCTTGACGCTGCTGCTTTTGCTGCTTTTGCTGCGGTTTTTGCTCTTGCTGTTGCTTTTGATGCCGCTGTGGCTCTTGCGGCTCTTGCTGCTTTTGCTGCTCTTTCTGTTGCTGATTTTGCTGCTTATGTTGCTGCTGACTATATTTATGTCAAAAAAGTATTTTTATATACTTATGTAAGTGTAACAATAATAGGCTTAACGATAGTTGCATATTATTTTACGCCACTATTTCTTGTCATGTCAGTATTTGGTATGCTAGGTGGATATTTTGTTCATAGAATAGTACCAAAAAAATAAAAAATAAATATTTTAATTTAACCCGAAAAGCAAAGCTTTTCGGGTTTTTTAGTGCCTCATTTTTTCATTTTGCTATAATCAAACTATGAAAGATAAACAAATTACAAAACTATTAAAGGCAGAAAAAAAACGACAACACGAAGCGATAAACCTGATTGCGTCAGAAAATTATGTATCTGATGATGTATTGGCAGCACTTGGTTCAGAAGCAACCAATAAGTATGCAGAAGGATATCCAGGAAAACGATATTATGCGGGAAACGAAATCGTAGACCAAATTGAAAACTTGGCGATTGAACGAGCCTTAAAACTGTTTAAATTAAATTCAAAAAAATGGGGTGTAAATGTACAGCCATTATCAGGTTCACCAGCAAACATTGCTGTGTATCAGGCCTTGGTAAAACCAGGTGCAAAAATCATGGGAATGCATTTGGCACATGGTGGACATTTGACCCATGGACATGCCGTTTCATTTTCAGGAAAATTCTGGAAACAGGTTGCATATACGGTTGATAAAAAAACAGAGAAACTAGATTACGATGCATTGATGAAATTAGCAAAGCGTGAGAAACCAGCAATCATCGTCGCAGGATACACAGCATACTCACGAAAAATTAATTGGAAAAAAATGCGAGAAATCGCTGAGAGCGTGAACGCATACCTATTGGTAGATATGGCACACATTGCAGGTTTGGTGGCAGCAGGTGCTCATCCAGCACCATTTAAACACGCACATGTGGTAACAACAACAACACACAAAACTTTGCGTGGACCACGTGGTGGAATGATTTTTGCACGAAAAGACATCTTTGTAAAAAAGAAGTTGAAAAGCGGAAAGATCAAAGAGGAAAGTCTCTTTGATCTGATTCAAAAATCAGTATTCCCAGGAATGCAGGGTGGACCACATATGAACCAAATTGCAGGAATCGCCGTGGCACTTGGTGAGGCTGATACCGTAAAATTTAGAAAATATACAGAACAAATTGTAAAAAATACAAAGGCACTCGCTAGTGAATTGAAAAAACTGGGTTGGCGCATTATTTCTGGTGGAACTGATAATCATGTATTTTTAATGGATGTGTGGAATGATGGTGATGGAATTACAGGGAAACAGGCATCTGATAAATTAGAGGCAGAGGGGATTATTCTGAATATGAATACGATTCCGTACGACACGCGAACTCCATTTAATCCATCAGGTTTACGTTTGGGATGTGCAGCTGAGACAACACGTGGGAAAAAGGAACGCGACATGGTAAAACTTGCAGGACGAATTAATACAATCCTGCGTGCAGAATAGGTAAAATTGTTTATAATAAAAATATGAATCAAGGAACGAAAAGAACCCTTATCATTGGGTTTTTTATTTTAATATGGCTAGGGATTATTTTTTATGGATATCTTGAAATGAAAGCCTTGAATGGTAGTAATATAGATTTTCTTTTGGAAACTTCTCTTGTAAAAGAAAAACCAGTAGATAAAAATAAAGATACATTTTTTACAGAAGAATCTATTGATAATAATTCTGTCGAAGAGATATCTGAGAGGGAAGACGTCGTTGTGGAAGATACAGAAAAAACTATTGAGGAGAATTTTATTCCAAATCAGATTCTTGATGGTGGAAAAGATGTAATTCCAGTTGTTAATGAAAAAGCAATAGAGTCTTTTATTGATGAAGAACCAGAAGACATAGAAGAACCACAAGTAATAAAGGCAGAAAGAGAAATGTGTGGAGATTTCCCGTGTTTTTCTGATGTGGATTTTGTAAATATGTATGATGATTTTGAAAAACAGAATAGTCTTTCTGTTTTAAATAAGTATATATATAACAATCAAAACATTGATAATCATATTAAAAATATTGCAGAAAATCGTGGCTATAAAAAACGAACCTTTGCTGATGAGTCAAAACTTGTTTGGTTAAATGAACGACGTATTAATTCAAAATTGAAATCGAATTTTATAAAAATGCGCAATGAAATGCAAAATAAAAACATCTCTCTGCATTTTGTGTCTGGATATCGCAGTTCTACACATCAAAGAAAATTATTCAAAAATAAAATGAAGGGAATCGATAGTTCGAAGATTTTATCAGGATTTTATGATAAAAAAATAAATGAAGTATTAAAGGTCTCAGCTATTCCCGGATACTCTCGACACCATTCAGGTTATACTGTTGATTTTGGCTGTGGAAATGATTATTTGGTATATAGTTTTGCAACGACACCTTGTTACGAATGGTTATCAGAAAACAATTTTGAAAATGCGAAACGTTTTGGATTCATACCTAGTTACCCAGAAAACGGCGGGTTGCAAGGTCCAGACCCAGAGCCTTGGGAGTATGTTTGGGTTGGACGAGATTATATTGAAAATTATTTTAATAATTTGGATAAAGAAAAAAACGAAAATCTCTGATTTTCGTTTTTAGTATTTTACTATACCGACATTTTTGCCTTGATAGTTTTTTGTGGATTATAATCAACAAGCTTCACTAATGTATAAATATCATTTGGTTCAGAAAGTTTTTTTGTATCTAAATCTTCTAAATTCATGATTTCTGGATTTAACCAAAGCGTTGGTAATTTCCCAGGCGTTCGTGTTATTTGTTCACGAACTGCATCGAGATGATCATGGTAGATATGTGCATCTCCAAGGGTTAAAATCAGCTCGTCAGCCTCTGTTCCAGTCATTTGTGCAACGATATGTAGCAACAATGCATAGGATGCAATATTGAATGGAACGCCCAAAAACATATCACAACTACGTTGGAACATATGGAGTGACAGTTTTCCGTCTGCCACAAAAAATTGAAACATCATGTGGCATGGTGGCAGGGCCATTTGGTCTAGCTCTGCCGGATTCCATGCTGATACAATTAATCGTCTATCGTTTGGATTTGTTTTGATACGTTCAATAACGTCGTGTAATTGATCAAAAACTTTTCCATCTGGACCTGTCCAATTTCGCCATTGTACACCATAGACGCGACCTAAATCTCCATCGAATTTTGCCTTTGGTTTCCAGTAATCTGCATTAGCATTTCCGTCCCAAATTTTACAGCCCAAACGATTTAGTTCATTATTATCTGAATAACCAGACATAAACCAAAATAATTCCGCTGCCATGGAACGGAACGCCAAACGTTTTGTCGTAACTGCTGGAAAACCATCAGACATTTTAAAACGCATTTGTTCCGTAAATATTTTCCGTGTTCCACCATTTCGTCCCTCTATGTCGGTTCCATTTTCAAGAACCTTTTTTAATACATCTAAATATTGTTGCATAATTTATTTTTTTAAATTCTATTAAACTTTAATAAATTAAAGAGAGAGTCAAGTTATTTCTCTAACTATCGTTGTTAAAATATATTCGCTTTGCTCATTATTTAAATCAACTCCGCATAAGAGAAATATATTCACTTCGTTCATTATTTCTCTAACTATCGTTGTTAAAATATATTCGCTTTGCTCATTATTTAAATC
>JAJOLB010000019.1 GCA_021129535.1 Minisyncoccota bacterium | reverse complement strand
GATTTTCACGTAAATAAGTTCGAACATCATCCCAGTGTTTCAGCTAGGGTATGTGAAGAAAAAAGTTTAGAAAAATCTATTAGTATAATATAATGTTAGATTTATTAAAATAAATTTTTATTATGCTACTATCTACTCATGCTAAAAAGCCTTAAAAAGAAAATCCTTAAAAAATTCTGTGTTAAAAAACCTCTGCGTGAGGTTGTTTTGGTTTTTCCCTTTGATACGAAAGAGAAAAAACTGCTAATCATGCAGGAATATATTCATCACTATAAACGAGCTTTTTGGAAAATTACGAGCGGCGGTGTTGATAAAAAAGGGAAAGACCTTATTACACATGCACGCGAAGAGCTTGCCGAGGAGCTCGGTCTAGAAGCGAATAATATGTATCATTTGTATTCATCTGAAAAGGTCTTTGGTGCACGTGGCTTACATGCTTATATAGCAGAAAATCCAATTAAAATGAAAAAACCACCAATTAATCCTGACACCGACGAGGTTCTCCAAACAAAATGGATAACAGAATCAGAATTCTGGCAAATGATTGAAAATAGGGAATTGTTATGGAACGAGAGCGCCATCATGGCAGCCCAAGTTTTTAGGAAATTTCAGTAGGAATATATTTTAAATAACATGAATTTATTCATGTTATTTAAAAAGAAAGCTTTTCAATAATACCTATGAACGATATACTATAAGAATGATACAAACATTATTAAAACCTCACTACGTATTTAAATACCTTATTTTTATAATGGGAATTTTCATGTTTTTTAGCTTTGCCTATGCTGGCACAGAATGCAAGACAGGTGAAACTCAAACACAGTGTCAGGATCGTTTGCGTGCTGATATTGCAAAAAAACAGGCTGAAATTAAAAAACTTTCCGGTAATATCAAAACAGAGGACGGAAAGCAAAAAACTCTTTCGGGTGAAATTTCAAAATTAAAGGGTGAGATTCAGGAAACCTCATCTGCTATTAGCAGAAAAAATACCTTGATTGCAAACATTAGAAACGAAATAGGTAACAAGGAAAATTCTCTGCAAAACTTAAATGATAAGCTACGTAGAGAAAAGGAGTCTCTGGAACAAATAATTAGAAAAAGCTACGAACTAGGAGACGCTACCTTATTCGAATTTCTACTTAGTAATATGAGAATTTCAAATTTTTATAAGGACGCGTCATCATTTTTGTATGTACAATCATCTTTATCAGATTCATTCAAGCAAATCGAGGAGTTAAAATTTGAAATTTTTGGCGAGAAAAAAACACTAGAAATAAAAAAGAAAGAAGAAGACAACGAACGTTATTCGTTAAAGCTAGAAAAAGGGAAAATTGAAACTCAGAAAAAATACCGAGACACTGCCCTCGGTGTCAGTAAATCAAAAGAAGCAAGTTATGCAAAATTAAAAAAAATCCGTGAATCTGAAATTAAAAAAATTCGTTCTGCCTTAATTCGTTTTCAAGGAAGTGGTGTTTCAAGTAGATCAATTTCATTTGGAGAAGCATATGATTATGCAAAAAACACCGAGAAAAAAACAGGTGTTCGCGCAGCCTTTATTATGGCGATTATGCAGCAGGAATCAGGTTTTGGTAGAAATGTTGGTGGATGTTATTTAACTAAAAAGCCTTTGAAAGGTTCAAATGGCTCCTATTCTGTAGATGGAATTTATATTAAATCTAAAAATCCTTCAAAGAAAAATATGATTCCAAGTCACTATTCTGCATTTTTGCGAATTACTTCTTCTTTGGGGCGTGACTGGAAAACAACACCAATTTCATGTGCTATTTACCGTAATGGTTCATATTATGGATATGGTGGTGCAATGGGGTATACGCAGTTTATTCCTGGTACATGGGATATGGTTTCTGCACGTGTTCGTAGCTATCTAGGCGTTGCTGTTGCAGACCCATGGAACCCACGTGATGCTGTTATGGCAACAGGAATATTTTTAAAGGACAAAGGTGCAGCACAGCAGACGTACAGTATCGAATATAATGCAGCTTGTAAATATTATGGTGCCTGTTCAACGTATGCCAGTAGCGTCATGGCAAAGGCTGCAAATATTCAAAAAACCATTAACACATTAGAGAGAGATTAATTATGATTTTAAAAGATGGAAATAAAAATAAAGATCTCGTAAAAAAATGGAATGACATTTCATTTTTTCGTTATCCTGTTAAGACTAAGACAATAAAAAAGGACGATACACTGACTGACATAATACATGAATATTGTGATGATTTTATCCAAGATGGAGATATTATTGCCATTGCAGAATCTGTGATTTCCGTAACGCAAAACAGAGCCTATAAATTTTCAGAAATAAAATATGGTTTTTTTGCAAAGCTATTATCAGGTTTTGTAACCAGAACACCAGCTGGAATTGGATTGGGGACACCTCAAACAATGCAATTGGCTATTAATGAGACTGGAATTTTCAGGATTTTATGCGCAGCTGGAATTGCTGCGATAACAAAACCTTTTGGGTTAAAGGGAATGTTTTATCGTATTGCTGGTGAACGTGCTCGTGGTATTGATGGACCAACAGAAAATACACTACCACCCTATAATAAATATGCATCATTGTTGCCTAAAAATCCTAATAAAGTTCTGGATGATTTAAGACACTCATTTAGTGATAAAAAAATACAATTTTGTATTGTTGATGCAAATGATATTGGGGTTAACCTTGTTGGTAAATATAACAAAAATTTTGCTCTACATATGAAATCTATGTTTACTGATAACCCATTGGGGCAAGGTTCAGAATCAACACCGTTTTTGATTATCAGAGAGTTTTAGATGCTTGTATTTTAAAACGTCATATGTATAATAGTTGGTATTATGAAAAAAGACATTCACCCACAAGATTATCGTTTGGTAATCTTTCATGACAATGCCAGCGGAGAAGATTTTCTAATCTCATCAACAATCGCTACAGAGGAAACAGGAACATTTGACGGAAAAGAATATCCAAAAACAAATGTTGAAATCTCGTCATTATCACATCCGTTTTATACAGGAACAGAAAAACGTTTGGATACCGCAGGGCGAGCCGAAAAATTCAAGGCACGTATGGCAAAAGCTGGAAAATAGTTCTGGAAATAAAAAACAGGGAAACTTGTTTTTTGTTTATAAAAAACCATTTTATGGTACAGTCTTTATATGGAAATCTCAACAGAAGAATTACAAAAAATAAATGAAAATTATGCTACGCAGTATTTTGGTTCTCAGATTGTTAAATTACAACGAGAACTGGCTGACACACAGGAAATGGCACAGGATCCTGATATGGCGGATATGGCAGCTGATGAAATAAAAAGTATTGAAACGCAATTAGAGGGATTTATTACCCAATCACGCGATATTATTAAAAAGGAAGAAGCGGCTAGTAAGGAATCTCCACGCGAGGTTATTATGGAAATTCGTGCTGGTGCAGGTGGTGACGAGGCCTCATTATTCGCACGCGAGGTTGCGGACATGTATCAGCGCTATGTTGATTCGCAGGATGGATGGTCGTATAAAACGATTGATATCTCGATAAATGATTCTGGTGGCTATAAAGAAGCTTCGTTCGAAATAAAAGGCGAAGACGTTTACAAGATATTGAAATGGGAAACAGGCGTGCATCGTGTTCAACGCGTACCTGCAACGGAAAAAATGGGACGCATTCATACCTCAACAATTTCGGTCGCAGTAATGCCGTTATTTAAACGAACAACTATTGAATTGAATCCAGGTGACTTAGAATTTGAAACATCACGTTCTGGTGGTCCAGGAGGACAAAATGCCAACAAAGTAGAATCAGCCGTACGTGTTATTCACAAGCCAACAGGGATGGATGTGCGTTCCACTGTGCACAGGACTCAATTAAAAAATAAAGAAGAAGCTCTTTCTATTCTAAAATCTAAAATGCAGGCATTAAAAGATGAAGAAGAAGAGTCAAAATATTCTGGTGAACGAAAGGCTCAAATTGGAACAGGTGACAGGTCTGAAAAAATCCGAACCTATAATTTCCCGCAGGACAGAATTACAGACCATAGGATCAAGGAGTCATGGTCAAACCTTCCAGGGATAATGTCAGGTAATGTTTCAAAAATTATTAATACAATCATGGAAAAACAAGATGAATTAAATGCAGAGTAATTTGCATTTTTTTGTTATAATAAATCTATGAAACAAAAGCAGCAAATTATGCATATCCACGGTGGAGAACCGTGGGAAAATGACAATAAATATATAGATTATCTAAAAACTAAAAAATG
>JAJOLB010000051.1 GCA_021129535.1 Minisyncoccota bacterium | reverse complement strand
TGGATTACTGTTCGTGGTGCACGGACACATAACCTGAAAGACATCACGGTCCAAATTCCACGAAATAAAATGACGGTGATTACAGGACTGTCAGGTTCTGGAAAATCATCATTGGCATTTGATACGATTTTTGCCGAAGGGCAACGGCGTTATGTAGAATCATTGTCGACCTACGCACGTCAATTCTTGAAACAAATGAATAAACCAGATGTTGATGAAATAACAGGGCTATCCCCTGCGATTTCAATTGACCAAAAAACACGGTCAAATAACCCACGTTCGACTGTTGCGACGATTACAGAAATATACGATTATCTGCGTATTTTGTTCGCACGTGTTGGACAGCCATTTTCACCAATTTCTGGTGCACGAATTCGGAAACTTTCCAATCAGGAAATTATTGATTTTATTTTATCAGCCGTAAAAAAATACGACAATTCAAAAACAGCTAAAAAGGTCATGGGCGTTGCGATTGATGAAATGCAAATTCATATTTTGACACCTGTTGTTCGTGGACGAAAAGGGGAACATTATCAGCTCTTGTATGACATGCTTGCAAAAGGGTATTCGCAGGCACGTGTTGATGGAAAAATGCAGTCACTGCGAAAACAAATAAAATTAACAAAAACAAAAAAACATGACATAGATTTTGTGGTTGATTCGTTCTCATTACATGAATTCAAGGATAATCCTGATGATGTTCGCTTGCGACTTGGTGAAGCTGTTGAACGTGCAATTCTGGAATCAGAAGGGATGATTCGTGTACTGGTAGAGTCAGAATCGGGCGCTGAAATAGATGAATTTTTAATGTCTGCGAAACTTGTTTGTCCAGAAGACGGCTATGTTTTCCCAGAAATTGAACCGCGAATGTTTTCATTTAACTCGCCCTATGGAGCGTGTCAAGAATGTTCAGGGTTGGGTACAAAACATTTTGCAGGTGAAGAGGTTTGTGCTACTTGTTTAGGTGCGCGATTACGCCCAGAAGCTTTACATGTCTTTCTAGGAAAATATGATGAAGAAGGAAATGTTCTTCCAGGTGAGGAACGAAAAAATATTGATGATTTTGTTGGTATGCGTATCGAGGAGGCATACTCATTTATGGCTGATATTGATCTAACTGAAAAGGAGCGAAAAATTGCCACAGTGCTGATGAAGGAAATTGAATCTCGTTTAGAATTTTTAATGTCTGTTGGTTTGGAATATCTAACCCTGAAACGAAAGGCTCATACTTTATCAGGTGGTGAATCCCAACGTATTCGGCTGGCGTCCCAGCTAGGTTCACAATTGGTTGGCGCATTGTATGTGTTAGATGAACCAACCATTGGGTTACATGCACGTGACAATAAACGTTTAATTGCGACCTTGCGGGAATTAGCTGACAAAGGAAACACGATTATTGTTGTAGAACATGATGAGGAAACTATTATGGCATCAGATTATTTTATTGAAATTGGTCCAGGCGCTGGGGTTCATGGCGGCGAGGTTATTGTGGCTGATGAATTACCAAAATTATTGAAATCACCAACAGCAATTAAAAAATCAGTAACCTTGCAATACTTAACAGCTAAGAAAAAAATTGAATTACCTAAAATGCGTCGTAAACGTGACAAGGGAATAATAGAATTAAAAGGGGTTGTATATAATAATTTAAAAAATATTAATGTTGAAATTCCACTTGGAAAAATGACGGTGATTACGGGGGTTTCAGGTTCTGGTAAATCATCATTTATGCATGGGGTTTTGGCAAAAAATATGGAGGCTCGATTATCGCGTCGTTATAAATCAAACACCGTCATTCGTGCACATACCGCATATGGATTTGATCAAATTTCACGTGGAATTGTACTTGACCAGTCACCAATTGGGCGAACGCCACGGTCTAATCCTGCTACCTATACAGGAGCATTCGATCATATTCGTGATATTTTTTCCCAGACAACCGAGGCGCAAATTCGTGGTTGGAAGGCTGGACGATTTTCATTTAACACCAAAGGTGGACGATGTGAATCATGTCAGGGTCGCGGATCTGTTGCAGTCGAAATGGGATTTCTCCCAACCGTTCACGTAAGGTGTGACGTATGTATGGGTTCACGTTATGAAAAAGAAACCTTGCAAGTACTCTATAAAAATAAAAATATATATCAGGTATTACAAATGACCATCGAGGATGCAGCAGTTTTCTTTCGTGATATTCCAGCAATTGCTGACCGTATGAAAACAATGTTGGAAACTGGATTGGGATATTTAACCCTTGGACAGCCATCGAATACATTGTCAGGTGGAGAATCCCAACGTGTAAAAATCTCATCAGAATTATATCGTCCACAATTACAAAAGACATTATATTTATTGGATGAGCCAACGGTTGGTTTGCATTTTGAGGATACGAAAAAACTATTGGAAATTATACAAAAATTAATTAATAAGGGAAACACCGTTGTCATCATCGAGCACAATATGGATTTTATAAAATCAGCTGACCATATTATTGATTTTGGTCCACACTCTGGAGATGCAGGTGGAAAAGTAGTTGCAAAGGGAAGTCCAGAAAACATTGTTGATAATAAAAAATCAGTAACAGGAGAGTTCTTAAGAAAACATTTATAATTTAATTCAAAATAAAGAATTATAAAAAGATATCTATTTTACATAGATATCTTTTTTATTTTCCTATGAATTCAAAGGGAATGTATAGTTTTGTATATGCCCATTAATATAATTAGTAATGGATAAATTTGGTTGAGTTTCGGGAGACAAAAAGTGCTTCCCTTTTATCCATATGAATCCTGATACTCCTCCTGTAAGAGTTACCAAACTAAGATATTCAGAAACTCTCTGAATAGATCTTATTGTTTTTGAGTACACAGCAGCCATACCAATTGCTGGAATAATTTTTATTTCAACAATTTTTTCATCTACCATGATGAATTTTTTACCTTCAGGGTTTTTATAAACCCCTAATTTTTCAATCTGGTGTTGAAAATAATATTGAACACCATCAATTTCAATTAATTTTTTCATAATATATGTTTTTGATTTATTATAATTATTGCACTTATCGAGATAAAAGCAACTTTAATATATATGTTTTAATAATTTATTAAAACATGTAAAATTGCTTAATAAATTTACTTGCTAAAAGTATGTGGTCATGTTATTGTGTTATTAGCTTAATAAATAATATATTCTATATGAAAACAACAGCAAAAAAATTAAACTTTAAACCAAAACAATCAACTAAAAAGTTGATGAAGGACCTTAAAGATAGGGATCGTTATGTTCTAGAAAGTCGATTCGGACTTGTAGATGCAGACAAAAAAACCCTTGAATCTATTGGAGGTAAATACGATATTACCCGAGAACGCGTTCGTCAGATTCAAAATGCCGCATTAAAAGCAATTAGAAAGTCAGGTGACTATGATGAAGCAAAGGAGATATTTGCAGAAATAGAAGAAATTATTCATGGTCTTGGTGGTGTAGTAAATGAAGATCATTTGTTGGATCATGTATCAAAAGATGACGTTGTACAAAATCATTTTCATTTTCATTTGGTTGTTGGTGATACTTTCAAAAAACACAAAGAAGATAATAAATTTAAAAATCGTTGGTCAGTAAATGGTGAATTAGCTGATAAAGTTCATGAAGCTTTGGAAAAATTACATTCATATGTTTCAAAGGATGAATTATTATCAGAAGAAGAAATGATTTTAAAATTCTTAGACCGTTTGGATGGAAAAGAAGATGGATATATTTCAGATAAAATTGCGCAACAATTTTTACATCTTTCAAAAATTGTAGGAAAAAATCCACTTGGAGATTGGGGTCTTACCTCATCAAAAAATATTTCAGTTCGTGGAATACGTGATTATGCTTACTTGGTGATGAAAAAAAATGGTTCTCCAATGCATTTTCGAGAGGTTGCAGAGGCTATTACTGAGACATTTAGTAAAAAGGCTCACTCAGCAACGACACATAATGAATTGATTAAAGATGATCGATTTGTGTTGGTTGGTCGCGGTATGTATGGATTAAAAGAATGGGGTTATAAATCAGGTGTCGTAAAGGACGTTATTGCTGATATGATCCATGATAAAGGACCTCTCTCAAAGGAAGAGATCATTGAGGGTGTTTTAAAAGAACGATATCTAAAAGAAAATACTATTTTAGTAAACCTTTCAAACAAAGACTACTTCAAGAAAACAGATGAAGGTAAGTACGATATTACAGATAAACAAAAAAAGAAAAGAGCTGCTAAAAAATAATTTTTTAGTTCATATTTATAAAAAGACGAAAAGCAAAGCTTTTCGTCTTTTTATAAATACTCTATAA
>JAJOLB010000008.1 GCA_021129535.1 Minisyncoccota bacterium | reverse complement strand
TTATCATGCGCCATAATAAGCTTTATGTACAAAATACTTGTTATAGGTGGTAATTTCCTTGTTGGGGTTTCAGCAATGATGATGGATTTCTTTTTACAGCACTCAATTCAAAGCTCAACCTACAAAGATCAAAGTTTTATTGGGCAAGGCTGGGAAATTGTACGTGACCTAACTAATATTGTATTTATATTTGCCCTTATTGTTATTGCATTTAATCTCGTATTAGGGTCTGGTGGCTCTGGCAATAAATTTAGACTTATAAAGGTTATTTTAATATCTCTAACTATAAATTTCAGTCTTTTTGGTGCTTATATGTTGATCGATACCTCAAATATTTTAGCACATGTTTTTTATAACAAGATAGGTAGTAGCTCTGTTGAATATAAGGGAACATCAACTGACAAAACAGGAGCCAATATAACATCTAATTCTGTATCTCTAGGGATAGCATCTCAAATAAACCCTCAAAAACTTCTTGGATCAAACGAAGATGCGTCAAACTCCCAAAGAACAATTCTGATTCTTATTATTGGGGCAATTAATATTACTCTTATCTATACATTCTTGTCGGTGTCGTTTCTATTCCTGGGAAGAACTATTGGTTTATGGATATCTGCGATACTAGCACCATTAGCGCTGGCAAGTATTACCGTACCAGGAATGGATAAATTAGATTATATTGGATTTGGAAGATGGTTGAGTAGTTTTTTGAAAATGGCCTTTATGGCACCTGTGTTTTTATTCTTTCTTTATTTGGCTGTAGAGTTTATGAAAATAAAACCTACATTTGACAATACTGATGGTGAATTTTTGAAAACAATTATGCAAGTACTTGTACCGTTGGCAGCTGTTGTTGTTCTGATTCTCGCATCTAAAAAGGTCGCAAACAAAATGTCAGGTGATTTTGCAGGAACAATATCAAGCGTTGTTACAAAAGGGGTCACAGGTGCTGCAGCTGTCGGACTAGGTGCAGGAGCAATGGCACTAAGTGGTGGAATGGCAGGATTAGGTGGAATAACAAAAGTAGCTGGAATGGGTGCTGAAAAAGTAGGACTTAAAAAGTTTGGTAAAGGGGCTCAATCTTTTGGATCAAGAATGGGAAGAACAAAAACAATTAATGTAACTAAAATACCTGGATTTGGAAAACTTACCTCAATGGGTGGTGTTGGTGGAGCTGCGTCATATTTCAATAAAAATATTGCAGGACAATCTGGTAAAAGTTTAAGACGTAAAGCAGAATTAGGTATCCGCAAAGCAACTGATGGTTCAGGTGATGGATTCTTTGGTAGAGAGCGAGGTTACGCTGAATCTGATTACAAACATAAAAAAGAAGTTGAAAATATAAAGGATGGAGCACAAAACTGGCAAAGTAAACTTGAAAATAAAAAAGCTCATGATGAATTAAAAAAGGCAGAAGGGGTAGGTAAATCTGCACAAAAAGACAAAGAGGCAGAATATCAAGAAAAAATTCACAAGGCAAAGAATGAAGAATTTAAAGCCAATGAAAAACTTCACCAAAAAGAAGGTGCTGATCACAAGGAAGATACTAAAACCCTTCTTGGTATTGAAGGACAATTAAAGAAACTTAATACAAAGAGAAAAGATGAAGGTGATAAACTAAAAGCAATGCAACAAAAAGATCTTGGGACAAGACCTGTTGGAGTGCACTCCAGAGCAGCACAAGATAAGTGGGACATTGAAAAAGCAAAAATCACTAAACAAAAACAAATTCTTAAACAGGTAGATACTGACATAACAAATAAAAAACAAGAGAAGAAAACAATCTTAGGAAAAATAGAAGACAGAAAAGAAAAGTATGGAGTAAATGATGCAATTAAAAAGAAAGAAAAACTTCAAAAAGAAATGGGTCCTGATGTAGAGAAAGCCTATAAGGACGCAAGACGTAAATATGCAGCAGATCTTTCAAAAGGAAAAGAAAGTGGTAGTTGGGAAATGGCTACTGCCAGGGAAATCGTAAAAGGTAAAAAGTCAAAATCACAAGAAGAGAAAATAATGGCTAGCATTCTTGATAAAATGAAAGAAGAGAAAAGTGAATAAATAGTTAATAAAAACAATACCTTAAAAGTGTTGTTTTTTAATATAAAAAAACCATGACAAAAAAATAACAATAATTTATACTGTACCTATGTTAGACACACTTATTCAACAAAAAATAAACGAACTTCCTAAAAACATCAGAGAGGCTGTCGAAGGATTTGACTGGGCAACAGAAGTTTTAAACATAGCACAGGAATACCATCTGCAAATTAATGCAATGGAGACCTTTAGGCGTGAAATATTACTAGTTATTGTCGGGGCGACTGACGCAATTAATTTTGAAAAAAACCTTGTTTCCCGTATGGATATCACGCATGAATTAGCAGAGAATCTTGTGGCTGATGCGAATGAAAATATTTTTAGACCACTTCAAAAAATAGCATTTTCTCGAAACAGCGAAGATGAAATTATTGAACACAGAGAGATGAGTGATATTATGGATAACCATGGTATTACCCTTGTTGATGATTTTGTGCCTGAACAACGCCCAGAAAATGAATTACAAGATTTAGCTGATTCTTTGTTTAATAATACAGAATCTATCATTCCGGACTCCGATCCGAAATCTCATATTTATAACAATAAGGAAATAATAGACACAGACGAGACTCTGAATCCAGTTCAGAGTGACAATATAGTTGGTACTGAAAAAAAAATAGACTACAACGAAGCAGTAGAATCATCAGACTTAGTGGGTATTCACGAACATCGAATAAACACAAATATCATCAATCAAATAAAACCAGAAGGAATATTACAAGAGAATAATATTTTGAAGAAGACAGTAGATAATGGAAATACCAGGGAACATATATTATTAAACAAGGCATATATTTCAAAAACAGCATCATTAGACACATCACCAACAAAAACTGATCTTATTAAAGAAAATAATGAATTTTTGAAACATATTAGTGCATCATAAAAGAGACATTTTGTCTTTTTATTTATACAAATCATTTTCCTTTAATATAGTTTTAAAATAATTTTCTTATTATTCCTGTATCGCAATGGTTTTTTGTTTTCAAAAAACATTCCAAGTCTGTCATTCCCAAAAAATATTAAAACAGCTATAATTAAAACACTTATGAAAAATCTTTTTTCAAAAACTATTATATTAATTTTTGTATTTCTATTTTCGTCTTTACTTGGACAAATAGCAGAAGCACAAACATTTAGCCTCTATACAGCTGATGACATATTTGTAGAAACATTTCCTAAAATACCAGGGCCAAACACCAATGTAGAATTAAATTTAAAAAGCTACAGTTTTAACCTTAACAACTACTACATTGCGTGGTTTCTCAATGGGGAAAAACAATCAGCAAGCTACGGAAACCGTAAGTTTAAATTTAAAACAAACAACTCAGGAACAGCGACAAATGTAACAGCTGTTATTGAAATAGGTAATCAGGTTTTTAGAAAAGAGCTACGCTTTGTGCCATCAGAGGTTGATTTATTATGGGAGGTTGTAGACGCCTATACACCACCATTCTACCGTGGAAAGGCCCTACCTATGCAACAGGCTAAAATTAAAATAACAGCAATTCCTGAAACACAGCTCATTGCACCATCTGATGCAAAAAACCTTGTTTATTATTGGGATAGAAATTATAAACGAAACGTTGCACGATCAGGTTTTGGAAAACATTCGTTCGAATTTAGCTCTGACGCACTGATGTTCAGCGAGAAAATATCGTTAACTACAAATGATAGACGCGAAAATTCCTTTGCAAAAAATACTATCGACATTCCCACAAAGGAAACCGAGGCAAAAATTTTGTTCTATGAAATAAATGAAAAGGGGCGTATTATGACCAACAAGGCTTTGAATGTATTTAATACGATTGAAGGCGACACGGTAAAATTATCATTTCATCCGCTAAACCTATCCACAGATAAGCCAAACTTTATTGATTTATTTGTAAATTGGGAGATTAATGATGTTTTCAGGGCACCACAAGATTTTTCAAAACAAGACGAGCTCTACATTAGCTCCGGAGGAGAAACGGGGACTGTTTCATTAGGTGTAAAATTGGAAAATATTAAAAAAATACTACAAAAGGTTGAAGCAAATATTGATCTAAATTTTGAAGTTAATTAAAAACAAACTAAAATAGTTTGTTTTTTGTTGAAATTTTTTATCATTATTAAGGAATAATAGAAATATAAACCATTCCAAAAATAAATAAAATATACTATAATAAAAATATGAAAAAATATAGTAAATACATACTTTTAATTGCATTTATCACGCTTTTTAACTTTACAAATATACATGCTGATTACGTTCCAAAATGTGAACTCGACACAAGCAAGAAAATGGATTGGGCAATCTCCCAATTTAATAATGTA
>JAJOLB010000002.1 GCA_021129535.1 Minisyncoccota bacterium | reverse complement strand
ATGTAGGTAATTCTGACGGTACACCATTAAAAGGTGGAGGTTTTGATGTCGCAAAAATATTTGCACTTATAAAAGCTTTTCAAGCTGGAAAAGGTGACGATAGCATTTCTGATAGTAAAAAATAAAATTGAAAATTAACGGTATAGTTTCCGTGCGACAAAGGTCGTAAAACACTACCCTAAACATATTACGTTTAGGGTTTTTTTATTATTCATATATACTCTAACTATGTTAATAAGAATTGAAAAATATCTATCAGAGCAAGGCATTATGTCACGACGTGAAGCAAAAAAATATCTCCTAGAAGGACTCATAGAAATAAATAATAAAAAACCACAACCAGGAGATAAAATAAATCCAGAAAAGGATAAAATTACCTATGCCAAAAGTATTCAAAAAAACCTCTCTGAAAAAATAACCGTAGCGGTTTATAAACCTCGTGGAATCCTTTCATCAAAAGACACAGACAAAGGGAAAAATATTTTCCAGTCATTCCCACAATTCAAAGACCTAAACACCGTTGGAAGACTCGACAAGGAGAGTGAGGGGCTCATCCTATTATCTAATGATGGTATGATTACAAAGGCCGTCACGGGAAAGGATCATAATATTGAAAAGGAGTATGTTGTCACCGTACGCGAAAACTATTTACCATGGATGGCAAAAAAAATGTCCCAAGGAATGAAGTTGCAAGACGGTTGGACCCTGCCAGCCCGCGCATCACGTGTTGATGAACATACCTTTAAAATTATTTTAAAGGAAGGACGCAAGCACCAGATTAGACGTATGGCGAACGAATGTAAATTGACCGTCACCTCCTTGAAAAGAATACGGGTTCATACTATTAAAATAGATGGAATGCTTCCTGGAAACTTTAAAAAACTGACAGTAGACGAAATATCAGACATTAAAAAAGTAGGTAAAGTAAAAAACAGCAGTTAAGCTGTTTTTTTAGTCTATTTTTCAAGCTCTGTTCCAAAATCAAGCATGTTGTCCTGCTCTAATTCAAATGTTGTTTGTTTTCCATTAATGACAACCGTATAGGTTCCAGCTGGAAGTCCATTGACAGGTAACCCTATGTTTGATTCATAAGACTTAGAAGATTCAGGAGTACAGTCTCCTTCTCTATGTGTAGTCAAATTAACATAGAAAATATTCCCTTTAACAATCATTTGCTCTTCATTTAAGTAAGTACAATCATCTTCAAATGTTCCCTTTATAGTTAGTACTTTCCCAACAGGAAAACTTTCCTCTGTTTTAATAATAATATTATCAATAGGAGCTTGCCCTTCTTTTAATAAATCACCTAGGTCAGGTGCACCATCACCAATCCCGTTATTTGATTCAACAGGAATCATGTTTGCAGTATTTTTTGCAAACCATCCTGCTGCATATCCATACCAACCAAGCAGCCCTAGTAAAAGGATTGCAATAATCCAGTACCAAAGTCCTTTATTATGAGACTTTTTTTCTTGTAAAATAACTGGTTCCTGTGTGAGAATGTTGTTATTTTCAAAATTTTGATTTTCGTTATATTCCATATAATTATATATATTATGATTATGATATAACTTCATTATAGCAAAAATACAAAATAATAGTAAAGAAAAAACAGTTATGCACTGTTTTTAAATGAGCCAACACTGGGAATTGAACCCAGGACCTTCGCCTTACCATGGCGACGCTCTACCGACTGAGCTATGATGGCCAATGGAATGAGTATATATGAATATGCCTATTTTTCAAGATTATACAAAATAAAAACCCTTTCAGGAATTTTTCTTATAGCGCACCGGACGAGACTCGAACTCGCAACCTCCCGCGTGACAGGCGGGTGCTCTAACCAATTGAGCTACCGGTGCAACAAGACTATATTAACATAGCCTTTATTTTGTGCAAGAAATTTATAAAATCTACTAATTATAATAACTTTTCAAATTCTTCTATAAATTCTGAATTATTTTCCTTGTTAATTAAAGATACTTTTCAATGTTTTTAATAAAAAATAAAATGACAGAATGAATATAACATATAGTAATATTTTCTCTGGGATATATCCAACAACAAATACGCCAATAACTGCCACAACAAATGAAACAGGTAAAATTCGTTTTATATAGTAATAATTGATATCCTTTCTAGATATAATGGTCTTTATCGTACTATTTATTAAAAAGAAAAATGTAGCAATTGAAATCGCAGAATGTGGGTCTTATATTAACGTTAGCAACGGATTCAAAACAAACGAACCTGAAACAGGAACAGGAACCACCACAAAGAAAAATGATGATAACCCAAGAAGTAAATAAAAAAGTATTTCCATGCTAATAGTATACACTAAGCCCTATTCATATTTATTTTTTTATGTATACTGTTTATATTATGGCAAAACGAGCAAACGGAGTTGGCAAAATGAAGACCACTCGATCACACAAAACAGCTAAACGATTAGCTATCAAAAAGGAAATGCTTATTGAAAAATCAGCAAAACGAAACAACCGAAACTTTGGTAAAAAATTAACAGCATAAGCTGTTTTTTTTGTTTTCAACCATTGTCATTGCGAGCAAAGTGTGTCAATCTTTGGTATCTATTATTAATTTTAAAGCTCTTGATAAAAACATAGGTTGCTTTACATACGTTCGCTATATCATAGGAAAACACATCCTCCTGGGATTAGATTTTCTCGTCGCAAAAGACATCTTGGAAACTGTTTTTTTTAGAAGATTCGGATGTACACGTCATGGAACTAGTATTATTAATTATCATTGTCGATATCTGAATGGCGCTAACCAGCCTTACATCAAAGGGAGTCGAGATATGCGTGAACAGATGGAATTAAACAAAATTCACACAAAACATTTAGAGGGCAGTATTCATCATCTAGAAGAAAAAGACCTCGAAAAATGATTTGTAGAACTTGAACGAAAAGAGCTTGAAACACAGAAAAAGGAACTTCTCCTAGAAAAAAAATAGAAGAAATTTCAAAACTATTAAAAATAAAAACTAAAAACGCATATGCGTTTTTATTTTTTTAATTTATTAACGTATCTCACCGCCAAGCTTTTCTACGGCTAGATTAATGTTATCCATATCCTTATCAACCTCTGCATCTGTCAATGTCTTATCATTTGACTGAAAAATCATTGAAAACGCATAGGAGGTTCGCCCGTCTTTCTCAAACTCGTCGAACAAAAATACCTTTTTAAAGAATTTTGCACCAGCATTTTTAATAGCATTTTCAAAAACTGAAACATCAGATTCTGCTGCCCAAAATGAAATATCACGTTTCATATGTTGATAGATTGAAATACCTGTAAACTCTGCATTTGACGAGTAACTTGTTTCGCTCAAAATATTTTTATAAGAATTTGGAACTAGACCTTCACATTGCGCGACATTGAACGAGACAACATTTCCATTCTTTTCAAAATCAAGTTTTTCTAAACCGAACATTTTTTTAATATCTATTGTACAGGTTTCAATTTGGACATCCTCGTTTCCATATTTTTTTCTAGATTTTTTTGACAATGTATCTATTCCAAAACAACAATGTAGCCTTTCCCCTTCGTCAGTATGAACAACATCGATCTCAAAATTCAATACTTGATCAACACCTACAAAGTCTGCAAGTTTTACATTTTTCTCCATAGAGATAATCATTTGCTGTGACAAATTTTTTCGTAAAGCCTTTTTATCAGAGGCAACAGGATTAAATAATTCTACATTCCCCTTTTTAACAAAGGTGTAGTTCATGATTTCTGTAAATCCATTTTCTACAAAATAGTTTCGTAATTTTTGTGCAACATAAAATGTTTTATTAAGCTCAGGTTCAAAATTATAATCATCCAAGGATTTAACAGGGATATTGTGATAGCCATAGATACGTCCAATTTCCTCTATCATGTCCTCGGGGATCCGTAAATCTAATCGGTCAAATGGAATTGTTACATTATATTTACCAGCATCTGATATATAAGAATATCCAAAACGTTTTAAAATATCATTTATTTCTGATTCAGAAATATCAAAACCTAACAAACGTGCTGTATGCTCTCTGGTAAATTCAAGTTGATAATTTATTTCTAATTCTGGATATATGTCGGTGGTCATTCCAATCTCTGTTTCCCCTGTCGCTGCAACCTCTATAACGAGCGACAACATAGATGAATGTGCAATACCAGCCTTCTCAGAGCTTATTTCATTCTCATAGCGTTTTGATGAATCGGTTAAAATTTTTACACGCCGGGCTGTTTTTCGTGTAGTTAATGGGTCAAAATTTGCAGATTCAATAATAATATTTTTTGTCTCCACAGTGACCTCGGCGCTATTCCCACCTTTTACACCAGCAAGGGCGAGAATTTTTTCATCATCACAAATTAATAAATCGCTCTCTATTAACACTATTTCTTCACCATTGAGCGTTTCCA
>JAJOLB010000030.1 GCA_021129535.1 Minisyncoccota bacterium | reverse complement strand
GGACCAAGGTAAAAAGAACAATCAAGGTTCATTTGAAAAATATTCATTAATAGAATGTTCGCCAAAAACAGGACGAACACATCAGATTCGTGTACATATGAAATTTATCAATCATCCGATTGTTGCGGATTCACTATATCGTGGAAAACGAAAGGAAGTTTTAGGATTAAAACGAACAGCCTTGCATGCACATTCAATAAAATTTATTGATGTTGATGGAAATAATATTTTTGTAGAATCAGAAATTGCTAGTGATATTGTTGATTCAATTAATTTCTTGAAAAAGATATAATATTTTTATGGACATACTTATATTTATTGCAGTGATTATTTTGCATTTTTTCTTTCAAATCATCAAGGGATTCTGTTGGAACATTAGGTCCAGCTTTTTTACTAAATTTTTCTAATATTATTTTATCCATTTCTTTTTTAAAAAAAGAAATATCGCACAAGACTTACCACAGCAACCGCAATCCAAAAAAATTCCAAAAATAGATTTGACCAGTTTTTATCAATATAGACACGTAGACCCAGGAAAATTGCAGCAAAAATATTCATAACAGCATAGCTAATCCCTGTTGATTCTATCAAGCCAAAGGTATTTAGTGTGTAGGTGATAATCAGTAAAGTAGTTCCTGCCCATCCAATAACTTTTACATTTTTTTTAGATAATTTCATACTGTCATCATATCATATATTTACCTGTGTAAAAGGAGTGTATTTCCTGGTTTTCGACCTATAAATCCTTGTTATTTAAACCTTATATGATACATTGATACAGTTATGGCTAAAATTAACATACAATATCTCCCAGAATCAGTGAGAAACCGAAAGGATTTTGACGTAAAAGCAGGTGACACTATCAAAGTGAACCTAAAGATTCAAGAAAAAGGGAAGACACGAATTCAAACATTTGAAGGGCTCGTTCTCGCACGTAAACACGGTCGCGAAAACGGTGGAACTATTACAGTTCGAAAAGTATCAAATGGAGTAGGGGTTGAAAGAATCTTTCCAATCTACTCTCCAGCGATTGACTCAATTGAGATCACACGTCGCGCAAAAGTACGTCGATCAAAACTATACTTCTTGCGAGATGCCGTAGCGAAAACTATGCGATACAAACTACGACGTATTTCTGATGTAAAATCTTCATCAGCTGATTTACCTGTATGGGAAACAGCAGAGGATGTTATTCCAGAAGATGCAGAAATGGAAGCCGAAGTTGAACCAGAAGTAAACAAGGTAGAAGTTGTAGAAGAAACTAAGGAAGCAGTATCAGACGACACTGAAACTGCCAAAGTTAAAGCCGAAGAAACTAAAACCGAAACAGACGATTTAACAAAAATCGAAGGAATTGGTCCAGTTATTGCAAAAACACTTGCCGAGAATGGCATTACAACATTTGCAGCCCTTGCAGATGCAAAGGACGAAGCTACCCAAGAAATGATTAAAGACGTAAAAGGTAATCACCAAGCCGGAACATGGAACGAGCAAGCTGCTCTAGCACGGGATGGAAAATGGGATGAACTGAAAACTCTTCAAGATGCTCTTGATGGTGGAATTGAAAAAGAAGCTTAGGCTTCTTTTTTGCTTGAAAAAATCTGATAGAATATTAAATATGAAAGAAATAAAAAAATTTAAAGGTTTTAACAAACATTTACGCTATTTTTTAGCGATTATAAAAACATTATTCGCTTTATCTGGAATTGCACATATTTGTATTTTGGTAAAAGGGTTTGAACTTAATATCGGCGGTATGTTCCTGCCAACCTATGTTTCGTATCTTGTGATTTTCATCTCGATTATGATGGTGATTATGGCTTATTATTATATGAAAGCTTTAAAAGAAAAATAAAAACCAGAATATTTGTTCTGGTTTTTATGTAGATCCTACCACTTAATTCACGTTAGAATCTCTGCGACACTACGATATAGCTTTCCGATTTTGACATATTAGTCTAGGTTACATGCCAAGCTATTATTGCTTAGAATAATTCCTTTTAAAATAGAATAAGCAATATCCTCAATTATTTATTAATCTTTGTTTAAGACTGGCTCAATATAAATAGTTTGTCTATTGTTGGTAGATAGTTATACTCCATATATGTCAGAAAAGTTCTCATTAAAAGACCATTTATTTAACCGCGAAAAAGTTACCTACCTAGCAAGTCTTATAAAATCAGCCTATCCAAAATTTGAGGATAAAAAATTCATAAAAAAAACCGTAGAGAAATTCCCAGAATTGGAACTAAAACAACGTATTGATTGGATTGAGCAAAAAATAGAGGAATTTTTACCCTTTGAATATGAAAAAACCTTGGAGATTATTTTAAATGCATTACCTGATGAATTAGATCCAAACAAAACAGACGATGATTTTGGTGATTTTATTCTTGCACCATTTCAAGTTTTTATTGTAAAAAACGGACTATCTAAAAAACATTTAAAAAAATCTCTACGAGCTCTTGGAGAATGTACAAAACGATTTACTGTTGAGGGTGGAATTAGGTATTTTATAAATGCTTTTCCAGACGAGACCATTTCACAAATAAAGAAGTGGTCGACCAGTAAAAACTACCATCAGCGACGATTAGCGTCCGAGGGTATCCGACCCACATTGCCGTGGCATATAAATATTGATTTTGATTATCGTGAGGGAATTGATATTTTATATATGCTTTTTGCAGATAAGACACGTTATGTAACACGCTCTGTGGCAAATCATATGAATGATATTTCAAAGATTGATTCAAAGCTTGTTTTGAAAACTTTGGCGCTATGGAAGATATCACAAAAACAAAATGAAAAGGAGATGGATTTTATTATTCGCCATTCATTACGAACGCTATTAAAACAAGGAAATAAACAGGCACTTGCCATGTTGGGGTATAAAAAACCAGCACAAATATCTGTTAAGTTTGGAAAAATTTCAAAAACAGTAAAACTTGGTGAAAAATTAGAATTCAATTTTAATGTTAAATCCCACGCTGACCAAAAACTTATGATTTCGTACTATGTCTATTTCTTGAATAAAAAAAACGAATTCATTCCAAAAATATTTCAAATTAAAAAATGTGACGTTAGAAAAGGAGATATTTTAGAACTTTCTAAAAAACATATGCTTAAAATTATGAGTACAAAAAAACTCTATCCAGGAAAACAAGCTATTCAGGTCATAGTAAATGGACTTGCTGTCACAGATAAAATATTTTTTATATTAACAAAATAGATTAAACGTTATATACTAGAAACATATGACATTACTATATACAATTGGAATTATTGTTTTTTCTATTGCTGGTGCATTATTGGCTGGATACATTGCAAAGACCAAAAACAAAGGAACGCATCTTGTTTGTCCATTAGGGAAAAGTTGTGATAGTGTTATTAATAGTAGGTTTTCAAAATTTTTAGGAATACGGAATGAAATAATAGGTCTTGCATACTATTTAGGAATCACTATTTTTTATGGATTAAGTTTATTTCTGGACATCCCTCAGCATATTGTTTTCTATGTTTTATTGCTGGCAGGATTTGCCTTTGTATTTAATCTTCATTTAATCGTTACACAGCTTATTGTTTTGAAGAAATGGTGCACGACTTGCCTTGCTTCATCAGCTATCTCTTTTATGATTCTTGTTATGTCGTTTCTTGGTTTTCAGGCGTCGTTTGGTTCATATTTATTTGAGATTCAAGATATTTTGAAATGGGTATTTATATTTATGGTTATTGTTGGGGTTATAACATCAAGTCTCCATGCTAAAACTTTTATTAAGTTTCTAAGAGATTTTGAAATTTCAAAGAAAGAATCAGATAGGCTATCTATGTTCTCACATGCAGGATGGGTTGCGATTACGCTAGCATCTCTTGCTGGAATAGGACTTGTTCTTACTGATGTGTATGGAAACATAACTGGAAGTTCAAAATTTATGGTTATCCTTGTATTATTAGGAATCCTTATTATTTATGAAATTGTCATTAATATGTTTATTGCGCCTAAACTGGTTGATATTCATTTTGGTGATCATCCAGAGCTTGATGATCACAAACACAGTATGTTGCGAAAACAAGCCTTTGCTTTTGTCGCAACAGGGGTTGTTTCTTGGTATATGTTGTTGTTATTGAATGCACTTTCATTTTATGGATATTCAACAGGGGCTTTGCTGTTAATATACATTATAGTTCTCATTATCGCTGTTGGAATATCTCTTTATGCTGATAATTTATATTATAAAAGGTCAGTTCTTGTTATCGAAGAAAAAGTTGTAGAGGTAGAAGAAGAAATAGAAGCAAAATAATTTTCTAAAAAACACAAAATTTTATTTTGTGTTTTTTTCTTGTAAAATACAACCTTTAATATATACTAAAAATGCTTTTGGGATAAAATCCACATCCATTTCAAGAGTAAATCTTGTTTTTAAAAATAAACATGGTGACTATGCAATATAATTATTAAGCACGGTTATTACAGTAATAACCTGTAAAACTAAAATAGCTTAATAACGTATATGAACATTTTCACATCAATATATGGTGACTATGGTATAACGGTTATTACTCGGGTTTGTGGTACCTGCAATCCGGGTTCGATTCCCGGTAGTCACCCCAATCGAGAAGAAGTGAGGCG
>JAJOLB010000013.1 GCA_021129535.1 Minisyncoccota bacterium | reverse complement strand
TTTTTTATACGCGCCCATGTTCAAGTTGCAGATTTAGTAAAAAGCACTATTTATTCACAATACCCACAGGCAGAGGTTAACGAGGTAGATGATTATACTAAATATGTTCCTGATTTTGTTCAGCATGAAAACGCATGGGATTTATATGGGGTTAATTTTGCACTTGCAAAAGAAACTTTTCTTCCAATAAAAACCTATATTGACTATGGTCTTGATAAGGCTATTGGTAGTTTAGAGGAAGAGCAAAAAATTGATCCGATTACTCCTATGTTAGAATATTTAGGTACACTTGGAAAAGGAGAGCAGATCTGGATTCAATTTATTGTACGTGCCGATATATTTAGTTCTTGGAGAAAAAATGCTACCGAATTTATTAAAGAAATGGTTAATAAGTCTAGTATGGTTGCTGGAGAAGACGAGACTTCATTTCAAGCATTAAAAATGACTCACGGTGAACAAGAACAAATTAAAGCAATAGAACGAAGTCTTGCAAAATATGCATTCGAAACAAAAATTCGTGCAATATATCTTGCTCCAAAAGAAAATTTTAACAAAGGACGCGTTGGTTTTTTCAAGAATAATGTATTTAAACCATTTGCTTCACAGTATTTAAATCTTATTAAAAGAAATGGTGACACTACTGCTGTTGATTATGTTTGGGAAGACTCAACAGGATTAAGAACTCCATCATTAAAAAGAAGATTCTTCAATGATTATATTCACAGAGAAGCTTTCTATGAAGGGTCCTCAAAATATTTAAACTTTCTATGGTACAAGAGAAGTGATCCTGATATTTTAACAAGCGAGGAGCTTGCAACATTGTTTCGTATTCCGGGACGTGTTTCAGAAACAGCCTCTATTGATAGAATTGATTCTACAAAGGCAGAACCACCAACAAACCTACCTGTATAATTGTTATGGAAATATATACATCTCATAAAAAAAGAAAATCATACAAAAAAGTCATTTTTGGCTTTTTTGTTGTAATTACTATGTTTGTAATTTTTTCTGTTTTGCAGTTGATATCTGCTCGTTTTTTGGAATCTGAAAAGATGGTAACTGTTCCAGAAGGTTATTCTATTATAAAAACATCTCAGTTATTAGAAGATGAGGGTCTTATACATTCTGCCTTGTTGGCACGAATATATATGCAATATAAAAATATTTCACCAAAATCAGGAACTTATTTTTTCAAGAAACCAGGAGATATGTTTTCTGTTATTACACGTATTTCTGAATCAGATTATGGAGATGTCTACGCGTCTATTACTATCCCAGAAGGTTCAACAAATAAACAACTTGTCTCTGCTGTTAAGCGTTCAAAGATTGTTGTTGATGAAAAGATTCTCTTTGATCTTATTAAGGGAAAAGAAGGTTATCTTTTCCCTGACACCTATTCATTTTTACCTGACGTAACAGAATCAGATATTATTAAAAAATTAGAAAAAACATTTTTGGAAAAAATTAAAAAGGCAGAAACCAAAAAAACAGTAGAAAAAACACAAAATGAAATTGTTATTATGGCTTCAATCTTAGAAAAAGAAGCAGGAAATGATTTAGAACAAAAACAAATAATTTCAGGAATTTTATGGAAACGTATTCGTATTGGAATGTTATTGCAGGTAGATGCTCCATTTTTATATGAACGTGGAAAAGGTTCAGCACAATTGACGCATACTGATTTGAAAAAAGATTCCCCGTATAATACCTATATTCACAAGGGACTTACACCTACACCAATAGGGAACCCAGGATATGATTCCTTGTATGCAGCGGCTCATCCAATAGAGAGCGACTATCTATTTTATTTGCACGCTGGTGATGGATCTATCCATTATGGAAAAAATTACAATGAACACTTGAAAAATATACGATTATACTTAAAATAGATACTACATATGAAAAATAAAAAATTAGCATTTTTAGATATTGAAACAACAGGTTTTGACATAGAGAAACAAGAAATAATTGAAATTGGTGTCGTGATTATGAGTCAAAAGGACGGAGTCTTGGGCGACATGATAGAAGAATTCGAATTAAAAATCCAACCAACAAAGATTGAAAATGCATCTGCTGAGGCACTAGCAATTAACGGCTACAACGAGGCAGAATGGATGTTTGCTAGTACATTAGAGCAGGCAATGACTGTATTCGCTGAAAAGACCAAGGACTGTGTTATGGTCGCACATAACGTTGCATTTGATTATTCATTTTTGGCAAAGGCTTTTGCGACAACGGGTATTGAAAATAAAATGTTTTTTGCAAAGATTGATACCATTTCATTTGCTTTTGCAAAGTTACATAAACTTGCAGATGCACCACGATTAAATTTAAAATCATTGTGTGAATATTTTGGAGTAGATAATGAACGTGCACATACGGCATTGGCTGATACGCGTGCGACTGTGGAGGTGTATAGGAAATTATTGGAATTATAAGTATCATAAAGAATAAGAAAATCCATCTAGCTAATAAAAGCAGATGGATTTTTTATTATAATTATATTTCAAAAAACTATTTTAATATAAAAATCGTAAGTTTCATGATATTTGATATAATAAAAATATGAAAAAAATATTATACATAGATATGGATGGTGTTATTGTTGATTTTCAGTCAGGAATAGATGCTTTGGGTAAAAGTGATAAAGATGAATACATTGATAGGTACTCTAAGATTCCAGGTATTTTTTCAAAAATGAAACCTATGAATGGGGCACTAGACGCAGTAAAAAAACTATCAGAAAAATATGATGTATATATATTATCCTGTCCTGGCTGGGGAAATGCATCTGCGTGGTCAGATAAATATGATTGGATTAATAAAAATTTGCCGTATATGGAAAGACGCTTAATCTTATCAGGGCAAAAACATTTAAATGTTGGTGATTATCTCATTGATGATAGATTGGCAAATGGCTCTGAAAAATTTACAGGGGAATTGTTACATTTTGGTCAGAATACATACCCTGATTGGGATTCAATATTAGAATACTTACTATAAATTATGAAAAATAAACCAATGAAAAATGAGATATCCTGTGGAATTTTACCTGTGTATATAAATAAAAATGAAAAACGAGAGTTTTTACTTGTTCATCAGAATAATGATAATTGGTCTATTCCAAAAGGACATGTAGAAGATGGCGAGACATTTTTAGAAACAGCAAAAAGAGAGCTTTTCGAGGAAACAGGGCTTGTATGTAAGAATATTATTGAAGATAAAATATTTAATGATACATATATAATTATAAGACCAGATAAATCTATCAGTAAAATAGTACATTATTTTATCGGATATGTTACTGATAAAAATGTTAAAATTCAACCAGAGGAGATTCAGGATTATTTTTGGGGAAATAAAAATGAGGTTCTAAGTAGAATAAGTTTTAATGAAGCAAAGAAATCTTTTAAAGAAATGATTAATTATTTAGAAAAATAGTCCTTGACGGATTATTTTTATTTTGGTATTGTTATTTACAAACATCGCGGAAAAAGCCGTGTTAAAAATAAATTTTAATTTAATCTTATTTAAGATGAAAACAAAATTCAAATATTGGATCGGAAATCTTATTGAAAAATATTTTTCTCATTTAATCCCTGAAAAGGAAGTTATTGTGGAGGTGGTTTCTGAACATGAAATAGTATCTCATGTTATACCAGAAAGATTTTCCCAAGATAGAGGTCATTTAATTTTAACAAATATATTGAAAATTATTGACCATTATCAGTATAATAAGGCAACAATTAAAATACAAAAAATACTAAATGTGAAAACAGTTATTATATGTATTGTATTTGATAGACATCAAAGTTACACGATAAATGTATCGTATAAAGATGTTTCAATTGTTGGTGAAAAATTTTTACTAAGAGGATTAGACTCCAAGAAAATATTTTTCACATTCGGAGAGAATTTCCACGAAGGATTAGAAAATATGAATTGTGATTTGAAAGAGCTTTTCTGGCAAAGAACCAGAGGATTTAGAAATGAAATTCGTTTTAATAAAATTCTTGCAAATTTTTTGAGAAAGAGAGGTTTACAAAGTTCTCTTCAATTAATTTTTAATAGACAATTGAATATAGGTGGAGTTGATGTTGCCTTGATATACAAGCAACGTATAAGAAACCTGTATTTAAATTTCCAAATTAAATCTGCAAAAAGAGATTTAAAGGAAAATATTTTTTACAGGGGAACGAGAGTTCACTTCATTTTGGTTAATGATAATATTTCTGATTTAGAAATTAGAAATGAAATAGAAAAAATTGTTAACCCTTTTGTGAAAAAAAATAATATTAAACAAAGGAAAAAGAACACTAGAAAACCCAGACTATTATACAAATAATAATATATTTATTTGTATAATAGTTTTTTTTTATTATGATAAAGAGGTGAAAAAGAATTCAGAAAAAACAGTATTCGTCGGAGTTTCTGGTGGTGTTGATTCATCGGTTTCAGCAGTATTATTAAAAGACCAAGGCTTTAATGTCGTTGGTGTTTTTATGCGAACGTGGCAGCCTGATTGGATTGAATGTACATGGCGTGATGAACGTCGTGATGCAATTCGTGTTTGTGCACATTTAGATATTCCCTTTGTAGAATTAGATTTAGAACGTGAATACAAGGAAGGTGTCGCAGATTATATGATTGCAGAATATAAAAAGGGACGAACACCGAATCCAGATGTGATGTGTAATCGCGAAGTAAAATTTGGTGGTTTTTTGAAATGGGCTTTGAAGAATGGTGCTGATTATATTGCTACAGGTCATTATGTTCAAGCTGTCGTTGCAAAGAATGAAGCAATCTTGTCGTTAGAAAACAAGGTCCAAATGTTACGTGGAAACGATACAAACAAAGATCAATCATA
>JAJOLB010000014.1 GCA_021129535.1 Minisyncoccota bacterium | reverse complement strand
ATGATATTTAATTTTTTATTTTTTTCGGTTTTTTTATATGGTCTCTCACTCCATGGATATGAATTTATTTTTCATATTTTATGATACACGAATTTGATTATTTGTCAAATATATTCTTTAGTTTTTATACAGTTTTAATTTATTATGTGTAACATACATTGTATTAAATAATAAACACACAGGAGAAAAACAAAGAGAGAAAGAGACGAATTTCTCGCTTTGTAACTATTTCAATTCTCCCCAATGTTTTCCAATCGAACTATGCACAATCAACGGAACCTCAGATTCATATTTCAAATATGAATTCTCTAAAACCCCTTCCATAATTTTTACAACATTTTTTGAAAAATCACCTACCTCTGTTTCGTTAATTTCATACACCATTTCATCGTGAATTTGTAGAATCAATTTTGCTGATAATTTTGACTTCCTAATATAATTATCTACATGAATCATTGCTAACTTAATAATATCAGCAGATGTCCCTTGAATTGGTGCGTTTAAGGCCATACGTTCCGCCATAGCACGTATAAACCCAAGTTTCGAGTTAATGTTCCTGAACTGTCGTCTACGTCCGAATAAGGTCTCTGTGTAACCCTGGTCACGTGCTGATTGCTTTGTCACCTCTAAAAATGCAGCGGCTTTTGGATAATTTTCAAAAAATCCATTATAGAACATTTGAGCCTCTTCGCGGTCGCTGTTCATGGCTTTTTTTAATGAGTTAATACCCATTCCATACAAAATTCCAAAGTTCACAGCCTTTGCCTTGTTACGCATAACACGATCAACATCTTTTTCATCAACATTGGCGATTTGTGATGCAACTGCCGTATGAATATCTCGTCCGTCTTTAAAAATTTGTATTAAATTTTTATCACCTGATAAAAATGCCAAGATTCGTAATTCAATTTGTGAATAATCAAAAGAAACTAAAACTTGTCCTGGTGCTGCAACAAATCCCTCACGAATTTTTCGTCCTAATTCTGTACGTGTTGGGATATTTTGTAAGTTTGGATTTCGTGATGAAAATCGCCCTGTGGCAGTTCCATTTTGCAGGAACTCGGCATGCAGACGTCCATCATCCCCAACCATGATCGGAATAATATCAATATAGGTGGACAATAATTTTTGCAATTCACGATACTCAACAACGTACTGGATAATGTCATGTTCATCACGTAGTAATTCTAATGTTTTAATGTTTGTAGAGTACGTTCCTGTTTTTGATTTTTTAACACCTTTTGTTGGTAGTTTCATTTTAACGAACAAAACCTCTGATAATTGTTTTGGTGATTTTACGTTAAATTCCTCGCCTGATAATTCAAAAATCTTTTTCTCGATTTTTGATGATTCAGTATGATATTTTTTCCCTAGTTTCGTGAAAAAATCAGTATCAATCAATACACCATTTTTTTGCATAACTTGGACAATAGGAAACAATGGTTTTTCAATTTCTTCATAGAGGAGATTGCTTTTTTCAAGAGTTTTTAATTCTGTAAAAATTTGTTCTGAGGATTCTTTAAATGATTTATTTCCTGTATATTCAGAAATTTTTTCTATTCCAGCATCAGTCAAATCTGAATCCAACAAACACAATGCAATAGCTGTTTGTTGTAACTCGTCGTTGTTTATTTCTTCTATGATTTCTGGTTCAATTTCTCTTTCAGGTGCTGTTGTTCCAAAGGTTCGGTGCAGCCGTGATGCTAATCCACGGAATTCGTATTTTTCAAAAAATGTTAATGCTGCCTCGACATCTACGGCAGAATGCCAATCAGTCTCAGGGATTTTAAATTCCATGGGAACATCCAATCGAATAGTCGCCAGAATCTTTGAAAATTCTGCATTCTCCTGTCCGTCACGAATCAAACCAACCATACGTTTTGTCATTCCAATATCAAGCAATTTTTGTTCATCCTGTTCTAGGGCAACATACATTTTCTCGATGGTTCCAAATTCAGAAATTGCTAATGTCGCCGCCTTGTCACCAATTCCACGAATCCCTGGAATATTATCTGACGCGTCACCACGCAGAGCCTTGTAGTCAATAATTGAAATCGGATCAAATTTAAATCGCTCGATAACAGCAGCTTCATCATAAATAACGGTATCATTTCCACGTTTTAGCGTAAACACTTGAACACGTTTTTTATCGACCAACTGTAATGTATCCATATCACCCGAAGCAATAATAATATCAATAGGTTCATCCTTTAACTGTTCACAAATCGTCCCTAAAACATCGTCGGCTTCGAATCCAACAGCGTCATAAATGGGAATAGAAAAAATATCGCAGGCTTCCCGTGTTGGTCCAAATTGCATTTTTAATGCCTCATCAGTTTTAGAACGTGTTCCCTTATAATCAGAATAGCTCTCGTGTCTGAATGTTGGTCCAGGTAAATCATAGCAGGCAACAATATAATCAGGATTAAAATCATCAATAATACGTAATACCATAGTCGAAAATCCGTAAATTGCGCCTGTTGGAACACCTGCACGCGTCGCAAAGTCAGGCATACCGTGATACGCACGATGAATAATTGCATGAGCGTCGAGCAATACTAATTTTTTTCGTTTTTCTGTCATATTTCTATTGTATCACAGAACATTTTTCTCTTTATAAAACGGCGGCACCAAAGGTGCCGCCGTTTTATAAAGAGAAAAATTAACTGACTGTTATCTTCCGTATTTCATCATCTAAAATTTCAATATGAATTTTTGCTACATTCGGCATATCTATTCCTGCAACTTGCTCTGGCCATTCTATAAAAATAATATTTCTATTATCTAAAATAATTTCATTCCATTTTAGATATTCTAATTCTGCGGCAGATTCTAATCGATAGGCATCAATATGAATCATTTTTTTGAAAAAATCATGATTTTTTATTTCATATTCTTTTTGAATCACAAAGGTTGGACTTGTCACATTGTCAGAAATAGCAAAATATTTTGCAGCTGATTTTACCAATGCTGTTTTTCCTGCACCTAAATCACCTGAGAGTGCAAAAATAATTGCTGAATCTTTTTTCTGTATTTTTTCAAAGACTTTCTTTGTAAAAACATCTAGCTCCTCTAAATTTTTAATAATAGTTTTCATAAAAAAAGTATATCAATATTTCAAAATAAAAAAACGCAAAAGCGTTTTTTTATTAAACTATATATCTATTATCGATTTGGTCGATAAGGTTGATATGTAGGTTTTTCTACAACATGCTCTATTGGTGCCACAATTTGATCTGGTACATGTTGTACAGGCTGTTGTGGTGCAACATAATGAGTTGTCGTTGTTGTTTGAACTGGCTCAACATGTTGTGGTGCAGCAACGTAACCATTGTGATTATTTACTGGTGCCATATATTGTTGTGTTCGCCCGTATCCATTTACATATGCTTGTGCTCGTAGCTCTTCTCGTTCGAGATATAGCCATCGTGCAACCAAGAATATAATGAATAGTCCCAATAAGATAGTTAACCATCCTAGAAGAGTAATATTCGCAAGTCCGAATACTGACGCTGTTCCAACTGCTGTTAGAACAACATATTCATCAACATCGTAATCTTGTGCGTTTTCTTGTGCATCGTTAATTGGATTATTGAATGCAATAATTGCATCAGCCGTTAAAGCATCTCCAAGTCGTCCATCATTAACAATACCGTTTACTGTCATAGACCCATTTTCACCAGCATCTAAGTTGTTAATAGTATAGAATACTGAATTTCTGTCTTGGTCTAATCGCCCTCGTGAGCTTGAAAGAATTTGAACCTCATTTGGTATTGAGATATTTAAATCCAAATCGTCTAAATCAATATCAGAAATGTTTTCCCATGTAATTTCATAGGTAAGATTTTCACCGCTTGTTACTTGCTCTTTGTTATCATTAATTTCTAAACGAATTAATGATAATCCTAACCCAAGTCGTGATAAATCAATATCAGGCTTCACATCCTCTATAACCGTAATTACAGGTTGTGGTTTAGGTGCAATATATACAACATTTGGTTTTATAGGTTTTGGTGCTGGTAAAGTATGGAAACATTTTACAGCTCCATATTTTTTACCATTAACTGTTTGAATAACAGCTTGGTAACAATATCGTTGATTTGATTTTAGGTTTGTAAAGTTATGCGTATACGCACCACCAGAACCATATTTTGTATAAATCTTTGTTGTCTTATTAAGATTCGAAGAAGAATATCCATAATTAAACCATACCCGTGCTGTATTAGCATGTGAGATAAATGTTCCAGGCAACAGAGCAGAGTTTGCTCTAATACTGTATAAAGGAACATCATTTGTTGTTACCTCTGGCTCATCACCACTTGGAACATGTCCATTTGAATCAGTTGTAAAATATTTTTCAATACCACATGTATATACTGTTCTACATGCTCGATAGTAATATTTTGTATCTGGCGATAGTCCTGTTACTGTATCACAATAGCTTCCACCGTTTGAATCAGTGTGTTTTCCATCATCGGTAATACTCCATGATGAATTTGTTGCTCGTCGTAATTCCATCCAACGTTGAATACCTGATTGTCCATTATTTGTTAAGCTTCCACATATTTTTGCAGATGTTTTTGTAACATTCGTTGCATCTCGTGTATACACATGTAAATCGTTGTTGTTATCACCAGATGTTCTGAAATTTTCAACACCACCACACTTAATTTCATCACCACCGTCATAATATTCAACACAAATTTGATAGTAGTATCTTTCACCTGTATCTAGGTTATCAACAACTCGATGATAACTTTTCCAATCATTAGTTCCATTATTATTATCAATGATAACCTTTGAAATACCATAGATTTCATCATAATTATCAAATGAGCTTTCTACTTCATTAATATCACCCTCTTCAGTATCATAAACAAAGAATACTAAACCATCATTAAAATCATTCATTCTGATTTGCCCTCGTAGGTCAGCCGTTGTAGCTGTTACCTCACCATCATCACGTGTATCGGCGTCTGGTTTATCATCATTTGATCCACCATCACCACATGATCGTGTCTCTGATCTTACAGGTGTTCCAGAACAGTTTGAATTATGAACAGTAGCATTAGTGTTATCGTTCACACACCTAACGCTTCGTGTTCTTTCTTGCTCACCATTTGAGCAAGAACCCCATGAGTTCCATGAATTATAATTCCATGAATACGTGCTAGTATGACATGATCGTGTCTCTGATCTTACAGGTGTTCCAGAACAGTTTGAATTATGAACA
>JAJOLB010000035.1 GCA_021129535.1 Minisyncoccota bacterium | reverse complement strand
CTGAAGAGAGTTGTGTATAATATGTTATTAAGTTTTGTTAAATACTTCATTTGTGTTATAGTTTCAAAGTTATGTTATCAACAAAAAAGAAAAAAGACGTTATCGTAGGTGTTCAAACTCATGATTCTGACACTGGTTCTCCTGCTGTGCAAATTGCATTGCTATCGGGACGTATTACAGAATTAACTGAGCATTTGAAAATGCACAAAAAAGATACGCATTCACGACGTGGACTTATCAAGATGGTAGACACACGACGTAAATTATTACGAAACTTTAAGGCAGCTGACTTTGATGCTTATAGAGACTTGATTGAAAAATTAGGATTAAAAAAGTAGCAGTAAAAAACCTATGTAATCATAGGTTTTTTATTATATAAAAAATGTGCATATAATTGTTATGAAGTTGCGTTAAAGGTATAATACAGACATGAACGATGATCAAAAAATTACATGGAAAAAAAATAGCGGAACACAAAAACTAGCTAGTAATGATAAAATATCTAAATTAGATCTTTCTATTTTAGGTGATGAAACAGTGCTAGATTTAGCGACCCGTTCTGCTGATGGAAAAACCACAACAACAAATATGGAGGATTCTGCAAACATTAAATCTTTGCAGGAAGACATCAAGAAAATGATTACTGAGATTGATGGTGATGAAACTCCTCAAAATTTAAAAAAAACAATAAGTCCATCATTTGATACTATTAACATTGATGAAAATATAATAGATACAAATAATCCTGTTGACGAGTCACGCATTGGTTCATCGGTTGCCGCAGCAGCAATAGAAGCTATTGATAAAAAACAAGAATCATCAAAACTTATTGTTGCGGAACCTGCGCAAGAGAAAGAACCTTCTGCTGAAACAGATTCACAAAATAAAGACACTATTGATTCAATCAAGGAGAGTATTGTAGATGAGTTAGGTTCATCTGAAACTATCAACAAAGAAAATGTTTTAGACGAACAGGCAAAGAAACTTATGTCAGAAAAAGAGAAGAAAAAAGGGGTTGGACATACCTATTACTCTGACCTTGCATCTGCGATGGGTTCAAACGAACCGGTAACAATGTCAGAGCTCCTAAAAAAAGCTCGTTTTGAAAAAAAATCAAAGGAGATATTTTCGCCTCGTTCTAGGAAAAATATGGCATATATTATTGGTGCTCTTTTGTTACTTGGTGGAATTATTTGGATTGTTTCAGGTCTTATCGCACGTAGTGAAAAGACTGTTGAATATATCAAGGAAAAACGTGTAAGCTCTCTTGTTTATTCTGATATGGATACGGGTATCAATATTGCTAATATTGATAAGGCTATTACAAAACAGGCCATTAGAAAGGTAATTGAAACGAATATTCCAGAAGATACTTTTCACCAAATATATTATGTTACAAAGGATCAGTTAGGAAATACACGAAGAGTTGGTGTAAAACAGATTTTTGATGCAACAGAAAATACACCACCTGCTATTCTTTATGAAAATATTGAAAATAATTTCATGCACGGTGTATACAAGACAGATAAAAATCATCCATTTATTATATTAAAGGCACTTTCTTATGATCGTGCATTTGAAGGAATGAAGGAATGGGAACCAACCATGATTGATGATTTATCTACCTATCTTGATTTACCAAAAGAGGCAGGAGACAGAAGCCTCTTAGAGCCTGGTTTTCAGGATGATTTGATAAAAAATAAAAATGTTCGTGTTGCACGATTTTTACCGCGAGAATCTGATAAGAAAGGGATTTTCGATATTTTTAAATCAAAGGTGGAAAAATCAGAAATAGAAGAAACAGAAAACGAACAAGATGATAATATTATTGAATCTGAATCTGAATCTGAATCTATTCTGGAAAATCCTGTTGCGTATATTAAAAATAGTATTTCAAATGCAATTTTTGCCTCTGCAAAACTAAGTTACGCTCAGCGGGTTTTGACCAATTATCAAGAAATTGATATTGATACAGAGATTGGCGGACCTGATAATATTGATGATGATACTGTTTTAAAGGCAACAATACAAAAATGTTTGACTAATGAAGAAATCATCTATGCAGAAGAAAAAGTACGTTCGCAAGCGTTTATACCTTATTTTGAACAAATGGAGCCTTGTAATTCTATTGATGTTGAAGACCCTGATTATGAGAACATGTTCAATGTTTGTCAGATGTTGGCTAGGTTAACTCTAGAGGGAACAGGATATTCAGCTGATGATGCAATTACTGTTGAACAAGTTGAAATAAATCATACTCTTGCAGTAGAAGCTTGTAATAGTATGACACTTGAAGATTTGAATATTGGTGAGACTCAAAATATTTTTAACGGAAATTCTATTTATAATGATGGTTCTTATATTTTTAACGGAAATTCTATTTATGATGATGGTGTTTACATTTTTGAGAAACCACGAGATGTATTATGGGATATTATGCATCAGTCATATCTAGATGGTATTTCTCACCTTTATAATTCTCATGTTTATATTGGAGATGCTGCACCGATTGTAACACCAGTGCAAGAAGTTCTTGTTCTTATTGGTTTGATGGAGCCTGTATCTGTTACAGGTGAAATGGATTTAGTAACACAAGACGCCATCAGTCTATTCCAAGAAGTTAATGGTATTCCACAAACAGGTGTTATTGATTTAATAACAATAAACATGATTAATAATATTATTACAAACCAAGGGGTAATTTTTGGAAATGATAATATTGCATCTATTGATGATTATATTTCAGAGACCGCACCTATTGGTTTGGGTACATATAGTAATGATGTTCAGGAGATACAGATACTGTTATATGTAAATGGTTATGATATATCTAATATTAATGGACTTTTTGATAGTGAGTTATATGAAGCTATCACTGCTTATGAAATAGAAAATGGTCTACCACAAGTCGACGATACGAGTTATATTATTTCGCCCTTAACCATAGAATCATTAAATCTTCTTATTCAAGAAGGTGATTATCTTGGTTCTGGTTTTACCATAATCGAAGAAATTGGTGTGGTAACAAGCGGGCCTTTTGATGAGTATATTGGTATAGGGTCTATTGGTAGTCAAGTAACGCTATTGCAAGAAGCTTTGCGGGCACAAGGTTATTATAATGGAGATATCGATGGTATTTTTGACCAAGAGCTTCTCGACGCTCTTAACGCATACCAAGAGGATAACAATTTACCTCTCTCTGGTGGTTTGAATAGTCAGACGGTATTTTCATTAAATCAAAATATGTCTCAGGATGGACAGACGAGCACCTCATTTACAGGTCTTATTGAATTGGGAATGAGTAGTGGTCAAATTTCTAAAATACAAAAACTTCTAAAAGACCAAGGTTATTATAACGGTGCAGTAGACGGTGTCTTTGGCGAAGATTTATGTAGTTCTTTGCAGCAGTATCAAAGAGATAATAATTTGACAGTTTCTAATAGCACTAAGTGTACTTTTGGTTCAGAAACTGTTGACTCATTAAATAGCCTTTACAATAGCGTTTATCCATCAGGTATCATTCAAACAATGCGTGGTTTTGGAGTTCTCGATGGACTCTTTGGGCCTGGTACTGCTAGATTTGGTGCCAATGTTGCAGATGCTGATTCATTAAAGGAAGATGATATTGTCTTGATTTATACGTTCTTGGATGAAAAAACTATTTTGATTACAAGGCATGAGTCAGTTATTACGGAGATTATTAAACGTAGGGCTTTCAACGACATTTTCAACAAAAGTTAATTCTTTAAAAACAAGCGCACCACAAGGGTATTTCCGAAAAATATACTTCGTTATTTCCTAGGTCAATGGCTGCATTAAAATACACGCGAATCTGTTCACAGTATATAAATACTGCTCGAAGATTCGCGTGTATTTTTCCTTGCCTTTCATCTTGTTTTTAAAGAATTAATAATTCCTTCTATCTCATTTTTTAATTTCTATAAATATCACCTTATTTCGTCATCCCAGAAGCTATGTTTATAACGAAACAATAGTTGAGTATATAAACAAGCTATCAGAGATCCAGAGTTTAAATATATTCTTCTGTCATTCCGAGCTTGTCGAGGAGTCTCACCTATCAAGTAAATCCTCATATTATCTTCAAAGCTATGATATAATCAATCTATGAATACAAACGAATCAAAACAAAAATTAGTTTTAGAATTAGAAATTATAGAAAAGGATTTAAATGCACTTGGTCGACAATTAAATGCTGAGGGTGACTGGGTTATTGTCCCTAATAATACTCCAGAGGAACATGCTGACCCATTGGACGAGGCAAATCAAACAGAGGAGCTTGCTGCAAAGGTTGCAGTATTGAATGTATTGGAACAACGTCATGAACAGGTTGAGCGAGCTCTACGTGCCATTGAAAATGAAACCTACGGAATCTGTGAAGAGGCAGGATGCCCAATTGGAAAGGCTCGGTTAGAGGCGAATCCGTCGGCAACTACCTGCATTAATCATACAGCCTAGAATCTAAAAAACAGAAGAATTTCTTTGTTGGTTTCAGATAAATTTTAAAGAGAGGTATTTAGATACCTCTCTTTAAAATTTTCTTCACCGCCTCGAACTTCATTCTGTTTTTTAAATTCTACAAAATACTTGTCGCCTTCACTGTCAGTATTTTGTTTACAAAAATATTAGTGTTGAAATCTTTATTCTATTGTAAAAGATTTATAGTATACGCATTCTATAATTTTTTTGTTATAATATAAATTATGGAACATATCCCAAAAAAAAATTTAGAAAATAAAAACTTCATTAAAAAAGGATTGGAGTTTGTTAAAAAAACATCAAGAAGTAGATCTATGAGATATTTGTTTGCTGCTGGTGTTAGTGCAATGACAATTGGTTCCTTTGCTCAGGAATTAGATAAGAATAATAACACTTTGCAATTTGAACAATTTAATAAAAAAACCGAATCAGAAAAGCCAATTGCAGCAGTCCTCGAAAAAAATACTTCTATAGAAAATAAAGAAGAATTATTTGAGTTTGAACTTTTTAATAGAGATTTATTACCAAATGCAGAACAGCTAGATTCTGAAATAGATGATATAAGGACTTCAGTTTCTGTCGCCTCTATCGACGGAAAACCAAATGTTATTTATCAAAAAGATGGTGTATACAAATCATATTTGCTAAGTGAAAATTTTCTATACAAGGCTTTTTCATGTAGCCTTTCTCAAGGAATTCATACAAATTTTGATGACTTAGATCTTGCTTATGGTGAGGAAAAAATTTCCCTTCCAAAAAGTGGAGTATATAAACTAAATGTATTTGCTCTCTTTTTTGATGACATTTCTTTGATGTATCGAAGAATACATGC
>JAJOLB010000007.1 GCA_021129535.1 Minisyncoccota bacterium | reverse complement strand
AGATTATAGCTTAAAAGCCCCTTTCGGAGCTTTTGAAGACTTAAATAAGGATAAAATCCTTTTGGGTGGACCTGACAGGACTTGAACCTGCCACCTCCTCAGTGCAAGTGAGGCGCTCTAGCCAGATGAGCTACAGGCCCAAATGTAATTAAACTGTCATATATCTCTATATAATCTATTCAATTACTTTGTAATTAGTGAGGTTAAAACCCCGAAAGAACTACTGAAAAATAGTATATACGATGAGGTTAAATATGCAAGTTTCTATTTATTTTCCTTACTCTCTATTTACCTAATTATCGTTGCTAAAAAACGAAATGAATTTTTAGGTAAATATAGTCACTACTCTCCTTGTTTACCTAAAAATTCTTTTCCGTTTAAATATGGTCGCAGAACCTCTGGAACCTTTATTGTTCCGTCTGATTGCTGGAAATTCTCAATCAATGAAACTAAAATTCGCGGCGTCGGAATCGCTGTACAATTTAATGAATGCGCAAATCGCATTTCTCCGTCTGAATTTTTGTATCGAATGTTAAATCGTCGCGTTTGGAAATCGTGAAAATATGAAGCTGAACTAATCTCGCGATATTTTTTCTCCATCGGAACCCACAGCTCGATATCATATTTTTTAACCTGACCTTGACCTAAGTCGCCGCCGCAATTCAAAACAGTCTGATATGGGATATTCATAGACTCTATAAATTCCTCGGTATTTCTATTGAGCCAGTCGTGATATTCAACAGATTTTTGATGTGATGCCTCGCATAACATAAGCTGTTCCCATTTGTAAAATTCGTGGACACGAATCAAACCACGCGTGTCTTTTCCATGCGAACCAGCCTCACGTCTATATGATGGGGTGAAGGCTAAGTATTTAATAGGAAATGACGACTCTGCCAAAATTTCACCTGAATGGTACCCCATGACTGGAACCTCGGCCGTTCCGGCTAAATAATCATTGTCTTGAGTTTTATAAACATCATCAGCCTCGTTTGGTAAATGACCTGTCCCATAAAGATTTTCCTCACGAACAATTGCTGGTGCCAACATTGGATTAAAACCCTTTTCACTGAAAAAATTCAATGCATATTGCCAAATTGCAAATGATAATCGCACTGCATCACCTTTTAAATAATAACCACGAAATCCATGAACCTTTGTTCCGCGCTCAAAATCAACCATACCCAAGTCAGTCATAATATCAACATGATCGCGAGGTTCAAATGAAAAATTAGTCTTTGTTCCCCATTCACGAATCTGCACATTATCCGCGTCAGAAATACCATCAGGAACTGTCATATCAGGAATATTTGGAACTTGATACATTAATGACTGCCATTTACTGTGGATTTTTTTATATTGTGGTTCTTTTTCTTTTAACGACTCTTTAAGTGTTCGAACCGTTATAATTGCCTGTTCGCGCTCGACACCATTCATGTCTTGAATAGCTGCTGATTGTTTGTTTTGTTCTGTCCGTAGAGCCTCAATATTGCGTAACAAATCAAGTCGCTCTATATCAAGTTGCAATAGTCTATCAACATCGATTTTGATGTGTTTTTTTTGTGCAGCAGCTTTTACTAAATCGCGATTTTCGCGAATAAATTTTATATCTAACATAATAATTTTTATTTTTAGAAATGAAAACCATCTCTAAAAACTATGAGTTAAATTTCTACAATAAAAAATCGAAGAAATACATCTTATAATTTTCAGGGACGATTAGAACCGCGGTGCCACCCATATTCCTACCTTTGAAATCCAAATAACGGAGAATCTAAAATAGGCACTTTTAATTTGGTATACCTCCACAATGCTACCTGTTTCATCGATATATTCTCTATATTACACGCTCTTTATTATAATTCAATATTAAAAGCTTGACTTTTTTATATAAAGTGATAAATTAATTCTATTATGAACAACATCATTGAAACACAAAATTATTACAACGCAAACGCAGGAAATATTATTTCGTTGAATAGATGGGAATTTTTCCTCTATCTTCTTCTTGCCTTTATTATTGGGTACCTTATTCACTATATATTCTCAAGTCGACGAGACTACATAAGAACTCCCAAGAAAAAAGCATTTTATTACAACAATAATCTAAGCGGTGGGTATTATTCAAACTCAGAACCAATTTTACCTCGTAAGATTGTACAGAATCATGTTGTTGCATCTGCACCTACATCTACAGCTCCTGCACCTGTTCAGTATACAGCTCCTCAAACACATGTCCCAGCACCAAAACCAGTAGTAAAAAAGGTTACCATTAAGAGCACCAAAGATGATCTGAAAAAAATTGAAGGTATTGGGCCAAAAATTGAAGAATTATTAAATAATGCAGGAATTCACACCTGGCATGCACTATCAAAAAAAGAAACAACAAATCTAAAATCTATTTTAGAACAAGCTGGAAAACGATTTCAAATGCATGACCCATCAACATGGAGCGAACAAGCACATCTAGCAGAAACAGGTCAATGGGATGCATTACAAGAATATCAAGACTTTCTAAACGGAGGAAAACATATTTAAATGCCATCAATAAAAAACCAAACATTTGTTTGGTTTTTTATTAAATAATTTCTTGATCATGTTTAAATCCATTTATCTGTGAATTCCACAATTTTGCGTAGTGTCCATTTTTTGAATAGTTGATAATCTGTGTGCAATAACAATCGTTGTTCTATTCTCTGAAAGTTTCTCAAACGAATCCTGAATGTATTTTTCACTCATAGAATCTAGTGATGACGTTGCCTACATAATTAATTGCTATAAGCACAACACTCAAAAAAATCATTGCTCCGAATAATATAAACAATCTTTTTATTACAGATTTTGACCAAGAGAACCATATACTTTTTTCTTCCAGAATTTTCTTTTTACTGTTTTTAGAAAAACCTCTGTCTCTTTATTTTTAACAAAAACTAAAAATAATCCACCGACAACAATACCAACAACACCCGAGACAAAACCATGCCCAAAAACATCAATTGTTGTATTCTGTCCAAACCATGAATCAGTAAGCTGTAACATTCCATAAGCAACAATCCCAATAATCATTGATGCAGCAAAAGATTGAATAAATGATTTTCTAATACCATATACCCCTTTTTTATATGTAAAATCTTTTTTAAATGCTTTCCAAAAAATAAAGAGATTTAAAAACATTCCAACAGAATATGCCAAGGACAACATAACAACAGAAGAGCCTTCTACATCCCTAATACGTAATAAATTTTCAAAAAATATTCGAAATGAATCATAGGTATTAAATATATACAAAAACAAAAAAGCAAAAATAACTGTAAAACTGGATGCGAAAAGGTTTATCCAAAAAGGTTTCCATGTTTTTCCAGCAGCATAATATGCACGAATAAGAAGGAATACAATACTCTGTGCGACCACTGAAATAATAAATAACGCTAACGAGGCAGCTGTTAATCGTGTATCCGACCAGTCAAAATTACCTGTCCCCAAAATCACACGTACAATTTGTGCACGTAGAATAATGAACAATGAAATAACAGGTAGCGACCAAAATACAATTTGCCTAATTGGACTCATAACATGAGACATAAATTCGTCATGTTTTTTTTCGTTAAAATAACCAACAAGAATAGGAAAGGCTGCAATAGAGTACGAAATTCCAATAATTGCCAATGGTACCGACTGCAAATTGTACGAAAATTGAAATACAGAAATTGTTCCTGCAATCATTGTTGATGCTATTGAAACAAAAACAATAAATACTATTTTTGAAAGAGATAAGGTTATAGTTCGAGGTAAGGAATGTTTTACTACATCTAAGACTTGTTTCCACTTAATATCCCATGATATTTTAGGCAGGAAACCTTCCCTCAGAACAACAGGCAATTGAATGGCTAGATGCATAAGTGCACCCAATATAACACCGTAGGCAAGCCCGTATACACCAAAAACTGGGTAGAAAAATATGATACCAATAATAATACCAATATTATAAAAAACAGGAGTTATTGCGTATACAAAAAACCTTTTAAATGTTTGCGTAATAGTCGCAAACAAATTAGAAATACCCAAAAGTATCGGAGACAGCAACATAATCCTAGAAAGCTGTGTAGTCTGAATTATTAACTCCTCATTAAAACCTGGAAATAGAATTTTTATAAGAAATGGCATAATTACCAAAAGAACAAGACTTATTATAATTATAAAGCTAAAAAATGTTGTAAATATATCATCGATAAATTTCTTTGCTTCCTCTTTTGAGTTAGTTAATTTTTTTGTAAAAAACGGCATCAGAATAGAAACAGAGACCAATGAAGCTCCAAAAACCAAGAGCAAATCTGGAACCCTAAATGCCGCATAGTACATATCAAGAGTCTCTCCTGTTCCAATTCTTCCTGATAAAAATCGGTCTCGGAAAATACCCAAAAATTGCGACAACAATGTTAAAAAGGCGAGCATAATTGCCGCCTCTCCAATCTTGGAAAATTCTTTATTAAAGATTTTCATAATTCGTTCCATATACTGTTTTAATATACTCTATTTTATTGTTTTAAACAAAAAAACTAACTGAAAAGTTAGTTTTTTAGATTAATTATCTATCCAATATCTTGGTGTTGTGTCACAGTGAGATTCTGAAACATCAGCATCAGACAGTTCACACCAGTCAAAGAGACTTCCATTTAGGTAGACCTCAACAGTATTTACAGTAGGAAACTGTAATGCGGCTTGGCTGATTTGCGCACGCATTTCAGGTTCTGCACAATGACCTGGTCCGTACATATTTCCTGTTAGGTAAACTTTTGCAACACCACCTACCAATGAAACAGATTGATATTCCAACTGATTATATCCATGCAAAGTATTCCGATATGTATTCAATGGTTCGTATGATAGCGAAAATAATTTTTCATATGTCGCGCCCATAACACCTGTTGTTTGAGGTACAGAATAAGGCATAAACGCCATACCAACTCCGCAGCCAATATTACCTTGCCCAAATATCAAGGGAATATTAATGGTTGTTTGCCCTTGTGTGCCTTCTGAACCGTCACCGTCACAAAATTCCCCTATACATTCCTCTGTTTCTATTTCACCATTTTCAATGTCTTGATTCAAATCTTCCTGATTCAAGTCATCGAGTTGATTTTGTAAATCTAAATTATCTTTTTCAAGTTGGTTAATTTTATTTCCATCAACATTGTACCCTTCTTTATTTGCAAGGTAGTTAAACTTGTACATTCCTGCAGCAATTACCGCCAACAAAATGACAATGATAGTGAGTGATATTTTTTTCATATGTTTATATTTTTTAAAAGTTAATAAGTTAATAAGTTAAATAACAAATATTTATAATCCTCCCTGGAACATAAATAAATTTCTTTATCTCTTTTCCGTCTATCCATTTCTTAATAGACTTTAATTCTAATATAGCATTTTTTACCGTTTCAGTATCAGAATCTGGTACAATAGTTATTTCTGTCCGAACCTTTCCATTTTTGAGTTTTTGCCCAACTCCCATATATCCCATATGATTTATTTCTTTATCTGCATATAGCTCCTCACCTACAAATTCTCCAAGATAAATAATGGGATACTTCAACCT
>JAJOLB010000027.1 GCA_021129535.1 Minisyncoccota bacterium | reverse complement strand
TAAATAATCAAAATGACGATGGTAGTTGGTCTGAACCAAATAATCCTGATGCTGTGTTTCATACAACAGCCTTGTCTGCATTGTCATTGAAATATTATTTAAATAGTGAAGTAAATGATGTTTGGTTTATAAAATAATACAAAAAAAAGCTATGTAGTATTAGATACTACATAGCTTTTGCCTTTCGGTCATAAAATTGTTTTCTATTGCTTAATAATTCTTTTTACTTGCGCATTAAGACCTTGTGTCATTTTTACTAAATAAACACCAGTATTAATACTACCAAGATTGATAGAACTATTGTTAAAATTACTGAAAACTTTTACTTGCCTTCCTGTTATGTCGAATACCTCAATCTTATCTATTGGTTCATTAGATCGAATAGATAAAATATCTTTTGTTGGCACTGGATACATGGCTAAACCTTCTATATTATAGTTGCTTATAGATAATGTGCTTTTTGAAATAAGCTTTAATCTATAATTAACATAACTAATCTTGATAGGTGTTGTTGAAACACTTGTATCAAGTGTTATAATATCAACAAATTTAACTCCGTCAGCTCCAACACGCACTTCACCTGAAACGCTTTCAATAATAACCATGTCAGTTCCTGGATCGTAAAGACCTAGGTCAGCAACATTGTCTCCTACTATGGGAAGATCTGAATCTGTTTCAAACACAACATAACCAACAGCTATAGGTTCTGAAATAAAATTTCCATCCACTAAAACTGAGTTTGGGTGGACTGAAAAGATATCTGAATTAGTATCAGAAATATCATTAATTACAACAGCTTTGTCAGGATTAACTGAAAAAGTATATCTATATGTAAATGATTTTTTTCCTGTTCCTGCATCAGGTAATACTGTGCCAAATATAGTTCCAGGATTTCCTGTATAGCTGACGAAAATAAGGATATTATCTTCGTTGACTTCCAGGATATCCCAATCAACCAATTCGTTTCTTAAACTAAGAGGCATGGATTCGCCCGTCAATATGGTTTCATGTATATTGTCTTCACTTGAAACAAGACTTCGGTTTAAAATAGAGATTTTCCCCATTCCTTCAAGGCCTCTTTGCACTAAAACTATTTTGTTTCCAAAACAATTAATTTGCTCAACCCATTGTCCCCACAGATTATTAGGTTCAATATCAGTACTTGATGTTTCAACTGTGTTTATGAATGTTTTAATTTCACTTATATTGTGGTCATTTTGATATGTTTTACCATAGTCATTATCATAATGATACACAAATGATCCATTTGCATCTACTTCTGTTCTTACTATATTACCAGTTGAAGCATCAATTTTTATTAATTTCCCATCTGAAAAATGAATTAAAATATCCTCTCCATCAAGAAACATTTTCTTGCCGTAACCTTCACCAGATGGTAATGGTTTATGCCAAATAATATTTCCTGTTTGGTCGATTTTAGCAATTGAATACCTTCCAACTATGGAATAAGGCTGTAAGCCTGATTCTAGTGGGTCATAATTTATGCCAGCAGATAATTCTACATAAAAAAACTGTCCATCAGTATAGCTGCTATAAAATTGAGCTCCTGCAATATCTTCTAATAAAATATTGTTTCCTGTGCTGATGTCATCAATTCTTATTTTATATCTTGCAACATCATTGATGTTATCATGTTCATAAGATGAGAATATCGTTTCTGTCGTAAAATTCGCCGTATTTAACTTCATCGTGTGGAATGTCCCATTACCTTCCTTTAACCATATTGATCTGATAAGACTTCCGGTATTTTTATTTATAACCTTTACAATACCACCACTAAGGTTAATACTGTCTCCTGCTATTAATAATAAATTGTCCGCAGCTACTATTGCTTTTTTGTTTACATCAGAAATAACATCTGTTAATTCAATGTTTATTTGTGCTTGGCTATTGAAAACAACAGCGAAGAACAAAATTGCTAATAAAAGTGTTTTTGCTTTCATATATTTAGTTTTAAATGTTAATAAAAAAGTTCACATCATTTCATTATGGTCACAATGACACATAGATGTGAACTTTTTAGGTTTGACTTTATTATATCATGTTTTACGATAATGTAATAGTTATCCACAAGTAGTTCACATGTTTATGATTTTTCTAGTGTACTGCTATTTGGGAATTTTATCTTTACTATTCTTAACTTGTCGAGACAATACAATCCACATTGTCATTCCGAGCTCAGACCCGGAATCTCATATTACTCTAAAACGCTATCATGATAGAATAGATTCTAAATCTAGTTCAGAATGACAGATTTCGAGGTTTTGTTATCGATACGTATTTATAATGATAATCTGAAAGAGCAGACTCTATTATTGACTTGTTTTATTTTACTACACTATGGTATACTGTACCTGTATTAATTATTTATATTACACTATGAAAAATATCAATCTCAAAAAAATTATGTATGCAGCCTTGGGAGGAGTCCTTGGTCTAGCATTATTTATTTCACTTTCAGGCGATGCCACAGCAACAGGTGCGTCACCTGGATTTCAAGCCTTTCAAATGGCTGAAAAATCTGACAATACAAAAAAACTATCTGATGATGGAACTGTTTTGTCTAATAACGCTGAGCGTGCAATATTTCGTTTAGCGGGAACTGCTGTTTTTGGAAATATGTTGTCGTTTGGACAAACACGTTTTCATGAATTAGCGGTTGGATATCCTGACCAAAATGTACCAGATGATGTAGAATTATCAGTAAATGGAACTATTACGATTAAAGAATTAGCTGATCCAACACGTGGAGATGCGTTGGTGCCAGCATGTGTGAATGATTTTGGAGTTATATCATTGTGTAGCTAATACATGTACAGGTGCTGTACCCAGTTATTGTTCTTGTTACTCTCCCAGGTACTAGAAATGAAGGAATCCAGGCTTGTTTAGGTATAAGATGACTTCTAAATTAAAAAAATGCTTAGCATTTTTTTATTTTAGGATGACTTCTAAATCAATATTTTTATGTTATACTTGCGTCATATGAAAAAACGAATTTTACTTGTTGCAAATTGGAAAACTGTTGTTAAAACAGAAGAAGATGCATTAAATCTCTTTAACTCTATTAAAAATGTATTGGTGAGAAACTCTACGACAGAAATGATTGTGTGTCCGCCGTCTATTTATCTGAACCAAATAGGAAAAGAGGTTATTAGCGACCACTATAATTTAGGTGCACAGGATGCATATCCTGATGATATTGGAAACAGAACAGGTGAGGTTACTATGTCTATGATAAAAGACGCAGGTGCCAAATACGTTATATTAGGGAATTCAGAACGTAGTCATCTAGAAGACCGTCATGATATTGCTTACAAGGTTACCGCAGCATTGGAAAATGAAATTCAACCTATTATTTGTGTAGGTGAAAAACAACGCGATAAAGATTGGAAAAAGGAACTGATTGCACAAGTACGTGAATCATTCTATCGAGTTTCTAAAAAGAACCCAGAGAATATTGTTATTGTATATGAACCTGAATGGGCTATTTATAGTGATAAGAAAAATCCAGCAACATCTGTTCAATATAACGAGGCAATGGAGGTTATTAAAAAAGAGCTGCATAAGTTATTTAAAACTTTGAAGGCAGTTGAATCAATAAAATTTCTCTATGGAGGTTCACTAGATGATAAAAATATCGAGGATTATTTAAAAAATACCAATGTAGATGGTTTCATGGTTGGGCGTGTTGCACATGATCCACGAATTTTGATGACGATGTTTCGTCTGATTTCAGAAGGGCTCGATCTACGGGCAAAGGCATTAAAAGAACTTGAAAATGAATAGGTTCTTTTTTATTTACAATTTTTATAAATATATGGTTTTCTATTAATTGTGGTGGTATGATGACTGTATGAATATATATAAAAATCTTATTAAACCTATTTTATTTAAACAAGACCCAGAGCAGGTTCATGATAAATTTACAAAAATTGGTGTATATATGGGAAAATTTTGGATTACTAAAAAAATAACCAAAATATTTTTTCACTATGAAAATCCACGATTAGAACAAACATATTTTGGTATTCATTTTAAAAACCCTGTTGGATTGTCAGCTGGTTTTGATTATAATGTTCAATTAACAAATATTTTAGGTGACGTAGGTTTTGGTTTTATGTCAGGAGGAACCGTTACCTTTCATAAATACAAAGGCAATTCAAAACCACGATTAAAACGATTGCCAAAATCACAATCATTGTTAATTAATAAAGGGTTCAAAAGCGCTGGGTTGAAAAAAGTTTTAAAAGATATTTCCTTTACTAAATACAATAGTGCAAAGGTTGGCATATCAATAGGGGCAACGAATTCTCCCTACCTGTGTAACCCAAAAGAGCAAGTAAATGATATTCTAAAAAGTTTTGCATATTTAATGAGTCATCATCATCTAGATAGTTTTGCATATTTTGAATTAAATATTTCATGTCCGAATGTTGCAGGTTCCGGCGTATTGACTGAGCCTGATATTTTGGACAATCTCTTGCAAAATGTGCGGGAGATTATTGGAGATAGAGTTTTGTTTGTAAAATTTCAGGCAGAAATTGATTGGGATGATGCACGTGAGCTTGTTCAAATTATGATCAATCATAATGTTGAGGCCATTATTGTAGCTAACTTATTAAAAAATAAATCAAATTATGATTTTAATAAAAAGGAAATTTCTGAAATTATTGATAATAATTTAATGGGGAATTTTAGCGGGAAACCTGTTGAGCCCTTTGCAGATAGTCTTATTAGTAATATTTATAAAGAATTTGGTACAGAGATAAAAATTATAGGTGTTGGTGGTATTTTTTCAGCAGAAGATGCCTATGAAAAAATAAAACGTGGAGCGTCGCTGGTGCAATTAATTACAGGAATAGTTTTTGAAGGACCATCTTTGATAGGTAATATTAATAAGAAACTTGTGCAATTATTGAAAAATGATGGGTATACAAATATTAATGAAGCCATAGGTTCGTATTATAAAAATAGCGTTTAATCGTTATTTTTTAAAATTTTAAATTAAAAAAACTACATGATGTAGTCTGTATGTATTGTGATGTAAAATTGTTTGTTATTTTTTAATTATCCAACTTCTGTAACTCAGAAGTCAGTTTTCTGAAAGGTAATAATTAGCGAACCCTATTCATTTTCCACCCTTTTCAAGGTCTTGAGGTGATAACATTCTCTTTTCAGATGCAGTCATTGTTTAAAGGTTAATATTTTGTGCAAATACAGTAGTTGTGCAACCTAATATAACTACCATTAATAAAATAACTTCTTTCATTATGTCTAAATTAAATTAATATATATTTTTATGTTTCATTATTTATCCTGCATTAATATTAATACACGTAAAGAAAATTGACCTATATAAAAAACCTCAATAAGGTTTTTATGCTTTTGAGACACGTTCTGTATATTCGCCGCGCTCTGTATTTACAGCAATAACATCACCTATGTTTATAAACAATGGTGCCGTTACCTTTAATCCTGTGTGAACCGTCACAACCTTGTCGCCACCTGTTGCTGTGTTTCCTTTTATAGATGGAGGAGCTTCTGTAACGGTTAATTCCATTTTAATAGGTAATTTGAATCCAATTATTTTTTCTTCATCCTCGTCATCTGTATAAACAAGAGCATCAACGGTATCATTACCAGAAACATAATTAAGAATATTTCCGATGATAACTGAATTCAAGGTAAATCGATCAGATTTATCGCCTTCGCTGTGGAACCAGTGTTGTTCACCTTGGGAATAGATATATACAATGTTTCGCCGTGAGATATCTGCCTCGTCGACCTTGTCTGACAT
>JAJOLB010000015.1 GCA_021129535.1 Minisyncoccota bacterium | reverse complement strand
GTCTGTTTGTGTACATACGGAGGATACTAGAATGCGTAGATCTATATAAAATCAAATCTCACTGCATAATAAAAGCATAACTTTTATTATGCTTTTATTTTTCAATATTAATTTTAATTCTATCCAATCTATCAGATATATGTTTCTGCCAAAAAGGATTAATATCAATATTTGCTAATTGTATTTCATCAAGCTCTCTGAGGATTACAGGAACATCTTTTTTTCTCAATCCCAATAACGATTCACGAACCAATTCATTATCAATATTCCATATAAATTGAGTGTTAAAATTAGCATCAATTTTTATAGATTTTAAATTATCAAAATCTATTTCATCACCAGCATAGTTAAATGATATATTTTCAAAATCAGAAATGGTAATATATTCTTCATTTACATCAGGTAAATAGGTTTTTTTCAAATATCTTTCTAGTTGTTTTTTTTCAATAAAAACAGCAAATATCTGAGCGTCTTGTTGTACTAAATAACCATCAGAGATTTTATCAAAAACAGGTTCCTTGAAAATAATCTGAACAGAATTATCAATAATCAGAACCTTGTCTGTTTTTTCCCTCTCCAATTTTTTAATAAGAATCTCCTTTAAGTCTGATTCTAAAATATTTTGTGAATCTTTTTTCTGTTTATCATTCAAAACAAAATGATGTCCATTTTCACCACCACTAAATTTCTTCAAAGATAGAGCATAAATATTATTATATTTTTCAGTTAAACCTGACTCCTTGAATCCTGGTATGGTAAAATCAGTTACGTCAATATTATAATCAGAACCTGTCTTTTCTGCATAAATTTTCACCTCTATTTTCCCTGGTTTCCCTGATGATTTTCCAGGAATAATAATTCCGTTTTCATCAAGCTTGAAAACCTTTCCTGATACAGACTTGAAACGAGTAAATGGAGAAAGTTTCTGTGGTTCAGTACTGTAATTATTAAACACCGTTATTGTTCCAGAGGCTTTTTCCAATAATTCAACACGCTCTTTTGGGTCTACTGTTTTTGTGCGTACATCAGCTAATGAAATAACACCAAAACCAAGTTCGTTAAATTTTGGATGTAATAATGCTGTTATTTTTTTTGTCTCTGAAATATTTTCATCACGTGGTGTTATGATAATAGTTGTTTTCTCATTTCTTTCTGAAATATAGGCAATAATAGCAAAAAACATCAAAACAAAAAATATCCATTTTATAAAATTTCTATTTCGAGAGAAGAATGATAGAAAGTTTCTTTTCCTTGTAATCTTTAATTTTTTTGTAAAAATTGGTTTTTCTTCTGACACTCTACGAGAAACATTTCTATTTTTAACGAATCTTCGTTTCTTTTCTATCCGCATCGTTTCTATCTCTGGGACAGAAAAAGAAAGAGTTTTCTTTTTCGTTTTTTTAATCTTTTTTATTTTTACTGAGCTACGTATTCCGTCGCTTATTTTTCGTTTATTAGAATTAGCCATAATAATTATTCTCTACTAAATTAATAATCTGATAACAGAAATTCAAGACAAAGGCTGAGATTAATATCATCAGCAATATCCTGTGACAGCGTTTGTTTAATATTTAACAAAGATATTTTTTTGTGTGCGTGAATATGCTCTGTAATATCCCCTGTTTTCAAAATCCATTCTGTAAGCCATCCTTGCATAAAATCAGGTGCCAAAATTGATAGTGTACTGGGTGTAATCTCCTCTGCACTAACCTCATCCAAAAAATTATAAAAATGTTTAAACCATGACATAAATGTCTTCTCCATAACATGTTCAATGGTATTTCTGTATTTGTTATCTAGTGCATTTTGTTGATACATAACAATCAAAGATTCAGCCTTTACAAATGGAATATTCAGTTTTTCAGCAAGTGTTCCTACAATATAATCTGACCCAACAGGAATCGTTCCAATTCTATATAAATGGTCATTCACAATAACAAGAATTTCTGTTATTTTTGCACTCATATCAAAATGAACGAGATTATTTTCATGTGGATATAATGACAATAAAGACCTGTACGACATGAAAATATTTGAAATGAATTCTACCTCATCAACATGAAAAACACGCTCTATAACATGAATAAACTGCTCCTTAACCTCTGTGGACATAACACTAACAAGCGAATGTATATCAACATCTTGTATTTTTTTACCAAAAGGTTTTTTTGTCGGATATCCATTTTGATAAAAATCAATGGTTTTTCGCTCTATCATTTCTAGATTTTTATAATTCTTGAAATCAATAGTACGATGTAGAACTTCCTTTATTTCATCTCTAATCATAGTATCAGCAATTTTTTGAGTGAAAATAAATTCCTTATTTTTTTCAAAATGAATAATACGTTTTTGTGAACTCGCCCATGGTGCTGAAACATTAATAAATATGTCAGCGATGATATTGCCTGATTCTTTATGTGCCTGAGTTGCAGTTTTATGAAAAACAGAAAGAGTCTTTTCTAAAAAGAAACCAGCATCAACATTTGTTCCAACCTCGATAGTATTTCGTGTTGAAAATATAATGTTATGTTTTTTTTGCTTTGTTTTTTCATTTTGAGAAACCTCAAAAACAACAACCCCAATAGAGCTGCTATCTATATCAAATAAAATATGATGTTGTGTTATGTCTTTTTTCATAATATCTCTATATCATTATTCTGATTCTGATTTTTTAAGAACAATAAATTTATTCAACCTTTTCAGATTCTTCTGCCTCTTTTATAAGGTCTTCTTTAAAGGTTTTTGCCTTTTTAATGACGTGATCTTTTTCCTTTAAGGCATTATGTAAATCATGTATCTCACCCTTCATTTTGTTCTTTACATCTGCTGTCAGTGTAAGTTTATAGATAAACAGTAACAAGAATGAGAAAACAAGCGACGCAATAACTACCCAAGCCTGATCCAGGGTATCGAAAAAATATGCTGACCCTCGATAAAAAAGCTCATAAACCCCGTAAAAAATAATTAATACTAAAATAAATTCAAATGTTCTTTTCATATGTAGTTATTATAGCAAAAAGCAGATAGCTACGCTATCTGCTTTTTGCTATTAAAAAACCAAACCGTTCCAATCGTTATTACTGAAACTATTATCTCTAGGATTATCTAATTTAATTTCTTTCAAGGTATATCCAGATTTTCCATAATTACATGACCAACACGATGTAACAAGATTTTTACTATTTGTTTTTCCTCCATGGGACCAAGGAATAACATGGTCTGCATTTGCACGAAAAGCCAAAACAACACCATGACGTTCTGCATTTGTTCCTGTCGCTCTAAAATATTTTTTTCCTACAAGGTTTTCATATTTTTTAAATATTTCTTTTTGTATAACTTTTCCACCACAATACTGACAAGTATAGTTATCTCTTTCAAAAACTTCTTTTCTATATTTATCAGGAGAACGAAGCTTGTCTAAGAGAATATTTTTACTCTTTTGAATTTTTATTTCCAATTCTCTGTTACGAAATCTTCCTGATAACTGACCGTGTTCTACATACCAACTCCTTAAATCCAAATCTCTAATTTTTGATAATACATCAATAGATTCTCTTATTTTATTTTGCAGAGCAAGCTCAAAAGCTATTTCAAATAATTTAATCTCATTATTAAACCATTTTGGAGGTTGAAGTGGGGATTTTTTATTCCACAGGGAAATATCTATTCCTAACTCTACACATTGTTTTTTACCTCTACACATTTTTTTCTAAAACCGCCTTAATACGTCGCACACCTGCCGAAGAAGATTCCTCCTTTTTAATTTTGAAAATACCAAACTCTGAAATATCTGACATTTTTTCAACATGTGGACCACCACATAATTCTTTTGAATAATTTTCATTAGCAGAATCAATTGAATAAACCTGAACCTCATCTGGATATTTTTCCCAGAATGAACCTGTTACGTTTGAGTTTTGTGCATCATTTTTTTTCATTAATGACATTGAAACTTTTGCGTCAGACTGAATTGCTGTATTTACATATTCTTCGACTTTATCCAAAATATCACGCGAAACCTTTTCACTGTGCGTAAAATCAAACCTTGTTCGTTCCTCGGTAATATTTGAGCCCTTTTGATGAACATCATTTCCTAGAAATTTTCGCAATCCTGCCAACATTAAATGCGTTGTTGTATGTAATGCAGTAATTTTTGGTGAATCACCGGCAAGTCCACCCTTGAATTTTTGCTCACCAGCAGAGCGGGATTTTTCCTTGTGAGATTCCTTTAATTTTTTATAATCTACAATAACAGATTTAGAAATATTAATATCCATTCCTGCTGCAATTTCCAATGTTAAATCCACAGGTAAACCATGTGTTTGTTCAAGATTTGCCAGTAATTCGCCTGTAAATGCGAATCCATCTTTTGACGATAATTTTGTCAGTTCACGCTTACCACGCTCAAGAGTTTTAATGTATTTTGTAATTTCACCATTTATTACGCCGTCAATTAAATATTTTTGAGATGCAAAATCATATACTCCATCATACATAACAACCACAGCATCGATAATTTCCTGGGTATTTTCTGTTTGAAATTCTATTGCCTTCATGCTATTTACCGCACGACGAATCATGCGACGTAGAATATATCCACGACCAGTATTTGATGTTTTTACGCCGTCAAAAATCATAAACACTGCTGTTTTAATATGGTCGGCAATAATACGCCTATCACGTTCACTGTCTATCACAGCATCGGCGCGGATAATATTCATCAACGGTACAAACAAATCAGTCTCGGCAAGTGACGAAACATTTTGTAGTACAGCAGTTAAACGCTCCAATCCTGCACCTGTATCTACATTTTTTGCAGCCAAATCTCCAATAACCTTTCCATTTTCCTTGATGTATTCCATGAATACATTATTCCAAATCTCTACAATTTTTTGTTCGTCCTCGAATTTTTCAAAATCATTCTGTGATAAACCATCGGAAAATTCACCCGATAAATCATAAAATATTTCTGTTGTAACACCGCATGGCGAGTTGTCACCAGCAGACCACCAATTATCAGATAGTTTATAAAAAATTCGTTTTTCTGCATCTAAGCCTGCATTATCAAAAATTGTTTTCCAAATAGATACTGACTCGTCATCACGTGACACATTTTTTCCATCGATTTTTCCACCAACAAACACGGTGACAAATATTCGTTTTGGATCAAGTCCAAGCCCCTCGTTTTTATCAGTTAAAAATTCCCAGGACCAATGAATAGATTCTGTTTTAAAATAGTCTCCAAGTGACCAATTCCCTAACATCTCAAAAAAGGTTGCGTGGGTATTATCACCAACCTCTTCGATATCTACGGTTCTTACACATTTTTGAGAGCTTACTAAACGTGTTCCTGCTGGATGCTTCTGACCCATTAAATATGAAATTAATGACTGCATTCCTGCGGTATTAAATAGTGTTGCATTTGTTTCACCAGCCTCGTCGGTTGTTTGCAATGAAGCTGATTCTAGAATTGCATGTCCACGTTTTTCAAAAAACGTTAGAAACTTTGTTCGTATTTCATGTGATCTCATAGCTCAATTTTAATGTATAGAAAAATTTGAGCAAGAAGCCTTATGAATATGTTACTATAAAAATATGAAAGATATACATCAACAATTATTAACACGCCCAACATTTTTAGAAATAGATATGAATAATGCGCGACATAATTTTATCCAAATAAAAAATCACCTGACCAATAATCAGAAAATTTGTTGTGTAGTAAAGGGAAATGCCTACGGTCATGGAATTGTTGAAATGGCACAAGCCTTTGAAAAACATGGAGCTGATTATTTAGCCGTCGCAATCCCCGAGGAAGGCGTGGAATTACG
>JAJOLB010000047.1 GCA_021129535.1 Minisyncoccota bacterium | reverse complement strand
ATACTTGTAACAGCAGCTATTGTATACTTTATTTTTGGAGTTATCCGATATGTTATTGCTGGAGATGCAGATAAAAAAGAAGAAGCAAAATCAGTTATTGTACGAGGTGTTATTGGGTTATTCTTTATCCTTAGTATTTGGGGAGTTATTGTAATGTTACAAAATACTCTTGGGCTAAAAAATATGCAGGTTACAGATCAACATCTTCCAGGTGTACTTGATAATAACTACTAATATACTTTGTTTACAGAAAATAAAAAATACCTTGGACATGGTTTGCGTTCACAGCAAAGCTACTCCTCAGGGGTATTTTTTATTTTACAGGATAAAATTATCTATGAATGTTATACTAAGTATATGAATTCCATCAGAAAATTTTATTTTATTTTTATAGTGTTTTTACTTGTACCAATATTTAGCTCAGCATTAAGTGCTTCTTTTACGACGCTTCCACCTGTTGATGTTGAAGAGAATAATGCCTATGTAAGAGGGGAATTTAATGCCCGTGATGAAGACTTGTCGAATGCTTTCTATGTTTGGTTTCAATATGGGAAAAGTCCTGACAAGCTTTTTAGCAGAACGAGGGAGGTTAGGTTGAGGGTTAAAAATTCTATTCAATCACAACAACTAACAGACCTTGATGCTGAGATGCACTACTATTATAGAACTGTCTTAAAAGACGGTGCAGATCTACGATATGGTCATGTGCTAGATTTTGTAACCTTACAAAAAAGTATAGAGAACACTACAAGCAGTGATGAACCAAAAGAACTTTTTGATCATAAACCATTTTCTTTTTATGAAATTCTTAAATGGCGCAAGAAAAAAGAAAAAGTCGTGGAACAACCTGCTATGGAAATAGAACAAAATACAGAAATTGAATTTATCAATAAAGATAAGTCCATAGATAAAAATGTTTCAGGAAAACACTACAACAATAGTGCTGCATATGATGACGAACTGGGTGAAGTTATTGAATTTAATAAAAAAAATACGACGTTTAAGAATAAAAAGAATAGGGAGACTCTTAATTATCCCATATTACTCTTTTTAATAGTGTTGCTTGGGGTAGCCCTTGTTCTGATTCGTTTGATTCTTTTAAAAAAGAAGAGAAAAAAACAATATCAAAGTCCACATCAAAGGGTAGATACAAATAGAGGTCAAGGACGTTATTATATTCCTGTTGAGCGTGACCTTCACGATCCAAAACAAAATCCAAATAGATTCTTTACAGAAAAGAATAATCGCGATAAGTAAAAACAATAATAACTATTGTTTTTTTGCTTGTAATTTTAATACTTATGTAGTCATTTTTTATGAGTGTTTTTTTGTTTTGTTTTTTAGTATTTATATATTTATAGATAATTAATCGGCATATCTTTTGCATTTTTTACCTGCTATGATACTATATTTCTGTACTTGAAAGAGTATAAGATAACATTCTCCGGTAGCTCAGCGGTAGAGCACTCGGCTGTTAACCGATTGGTCGTAGGTTCAAATCCTACCCGGAGAGCAACTAAAATCACCTTTTTATTAGGTGATTTTTTTGTTGTACTTATTTTGTGAAATTAATGCTTCTGATATTGAAGTCTTTTGTCTTTATTGCCCAATCAAGCCTATACGAAAAAGAAAATCAAAATAATCTTTGTTTTGGTTAGCGTACTTTTCATAAATTCGACGCGCGTGATGTTGGCGGACATAGCACCTTTTTTACGATATTAGATGTATCAAATTCTAATACAGTTGTCGATTATTACAGGAATCACCCGTATGGAACAGATTCTCAAGTTGGATCTATCTCAGGAACTTATGATATAAATAATATTGGCGTATTCCTGACATAGAAGGTATCTTCAAAATCTACTTGACTTAATTACAGTATAGGTATATCTTTAAGGCATCAAATAAAACTTATAGAAGATGTATTTTAGTTTATATAGAACTTTGTTTATTTATTGTATGTTTGATTTGATATTATTAATTTAATTCTATATAAAGAAATGCAAAAAGGAACAGTCGCACGTGTGATGGACAAAGGATTTGGATTTATCGCTATTGAAGGGCGAGAAAAAGATCTATTTTTCCACATGAACGAGCTAAATGACATCCACTTTGATGATTTGAATGAAGGAGATGCTCTTGAATTTGAAATCGAAAATGGAGAAAAAGGTGAAAACGCAGTGAATATTTCACGAGCGTAATCGCGTAAAAAAGAACACCTTAGGATGTTCTTTTTTTGTCTATATTTTGCTATAATAAATATATATGGATGATAGAGAATTTGATAAATTAATAGAGGTACTACGAGATATCAATAGAAACATTGAAAAAGTTTCAAATAATATTGATAAACTGCGAGATTAATACAAAATGTGAATAACCGTAAAGAGTTTTTTCTTTTCGGTTATTTGATATCTTATTGATATGAAAAATGAAAAAGCCTGGAACAATGAATATAAAGATTCGAAATTAATCACAAAGGCAGTCCAGCCACAAAAAGATTTTTTTCGATTTTTAGAATGGATGAAAAAGAATAAAAACATGAATTTGGATGATAACATTACCGTTCTGGATTTAGGTTGCGGTGTTGGTCGTAATGGTTTTTATATGGCTGAAAATTATAATGCGACAGTGTTTGGTTGGGATTTCTCAGAACACGCCATTGAAAAAGGGAAAGGTCTTTTTAAGCATAAAAATCTCACACTTGAAAAACGTGATATGACAAAATCATTTCCCTTGGGTGATAATTCGATGGATTTAATACTGGACATTACAGCTTCAAATGCATTAGATGAAAAGGGCCGTGCAACGTATTTATCAGAAATGCACCGTGTATTAAAACCAACAGGGTATGTATATTTGCGAACCTTAGCAAAGGAAGGTGACAAGAACGCGCGAGGTTTGATCAAAAATTTTCCTGGAACTGAACACGACACTTATGTTCATCCAGATTTACATGTTACAGAACGAGTTTTTTCTGGTCCAGATTTTAAATCTTTATACGAACCATATTTCAAGGTAATTAGAATGTTAAGGAAAAGTGGATATCAACGTTTTGGAAAACAAAACTATAAACGAAATTATTGGAATATTTACATGTCCGCAAAAAATGAATAGGTTTGTTTTGACAGCATATCAACATTTATTATGAAAATAGTAGTAGAAGCAGGAATAAAAAAATACTTTCAAATGAGAAAGTTTAAATATCAAATTTGGAAAAAAAATGCACTTGATACCCAAGAGTTTATCCTTTTTGATTTACTGAATACGGCAAAATATACAAAATTTGGAAAGGAATTTAATTTCGAAGAAATCTCTGACTATGAAGATTTCAAGAAAAATGTTCCAATTTCAAATTATGAGGAAATATATCCTTACATACAAAAAATGTTAGATGGTGAACATGACATCTTGTGGCCTGGATTTACAAGTTTTTTTTCAAGGTCATCTGGAACCACTAATGATGTTAGTAAATATATTCCTGTATCTCATGATGCATTGTATAAAAATATCTATGTTGCAGGTAAAGATATTTATACTATTTTTTTTGATAATTATCCTGACAGTGATATTTTTAAAAACAATGGCTCAGTATTGAGTCTTGGTGGAAGTCTTTCCCCTGTTAATGAAAAGGGGATTCGAGTAGGTGACGTATCGGCTGTTATGATGTCACAATTACCGAAATGGGCTGCCAAGTATCGTCAACCAACATTAGATATTGCATTAATGTCAGAGTGGAAGAGTAAAATTCCCGCTATATTGGATGATGTAAAGGGTAAAAATATTACCCATATTTTAGGTGTTCCGACCTGGTTTATTTCTCTTTTCGAAGAAGCTAAAAAACAAAACAAGACAAATACACTACAAGATATTTTCCCTAACATAGAATTATTTTTCCATGGAGCTGTCGCATTTGAGCCTTACCGCCAGATTTTTGAGAATTTGTTTCCACAAAAAAATATGAAATACATGGAAGCATATAATGCCAGTGAAGGTTTCTTTGCAATCCAGGACGACCCAGAAAAAAATGGCGAAATGTTGTTGCTGACTGACCATGGGATATTCTATGAGTTTATTAAAATGGATGAATATGGAATGAAAAACCAAACAACTATTAATTTATCCAATATTAGTATTGGTGTTGATTATGCAATGATTATATCAACAAATGCAGGTTTATGGCGTTACGATATTGGTGACACTATACAATTTACTTCGGTAGATCCGTATAGAATTAAAATTTCTGGACGTACAAAACATTTTATTAATGTTTTTGGAGAGGAATTGATGGTAGGGAATACAGACGCTGCACTATCTTTCGTGTGTAAAAAACATAATGTGCAGATAGAGAATTACACGGCTGGTCCAATATTTATGAATAAACAAGGTAAAGGCGGTCACGAATGGATTATTGAATTTAAAAATGACCCTCAAAACCTTGGTGATTTTATTATTGACTTAGATAGTGAATTGCAAAATGTTAATTCAGATTACAAAGCAAAACGACAAGATGATATCGCCCTACAATGTTTGAAACTTCATGCTGTTCCCGCTAAGACATTTATGAAATGGATGGAGGGGCGTGGTAAATTAGGTGCACAGAACAAGGTTCCACGACTTTCAAATAGGCGCAGGTTTATCGAAGAAATTTTAAATATTCTATAAAAAAATAGCTTTACTAAATTAATTTTAGTAAAGCTTTTGTTTATTTTCTGGATTACATTGCTGTAAAACCAAAAATGCCTGTTGCGAATAAAGATAAAGATTTTTTTTCTATTTTTTCTTTATAGAGAATTTCTATATCAGTAGTTTGGTCAATTTCTTTAGAATTATTTGTTATAATTATTCTAAAAATATTAAAATTATTTCTTTTTTCATGAAAAATAGTTTTTACACTTGATACCCCTGACATTCTTGAGATTTTTTCTTTCCAAAATGTTTCATTAATTCTTGGAATGTTTTTCAGATATTCTTCATTTGAATTCCATTTTTTTTGCGTATAGTTTTTCCACCACATGAACGAAACGATTAATGTAATTGAGATAGAAATAATATATAAAAAAATCTGTAAATTTTCTGTCATTTTTTTAGTTTTAAAGATTAATATTTATTTCATCATAACATGTAAATAAAAAAACACAAATATGTGTTTCAATTAATTTATTCCTTGATAGGTTTTTCTATTTGCAAGGATTCCAGTTCTGGAGATTCGCCGGTTATTTTCATGACGTCTTTATCAATTTTCTTCAACTCGGCAGATGCTTTATTATAATGATTTACTGTTGTTCCGAGCGTATTTCCCATTTTCATAAATGCTTCATTATAGGCATCTAAATGTCGCCCAAGCTTTTGAACATTTTTTTGAATTTCAACGGCGGTTTTTTCAATTTTGAAAGCCTTGAATCCATAGAGAACAGACTGCAGATAGGCCGAGAATGTCGTAGGGGAGACGATAATGACCTTTTTGTCATTATATGCGTAATCGATTAAATTTCGCGTATTCGCCCGAATAGCGCCAACTTCGTTTACCAATAAATCATAGTAAATTCCCTCGGCTGGAATAAACATAAACGCAAATGGCAATGTTCCATCAGCTGGGCGAATATATTGTGCAGTTTCATCAATTCGTTTCTTCAAATCCAACTTGAAGGCTTTTTCTAAAACAAGTTTTTTATCTTCATCTGTTTCGTCTAGAAGTCGTCGATAGTTATCAAGCGAGAATTTCGCATCAACAGGAATAAATTTATCAGCCTCTGTTTTAATAATTGCGTCTACAATAACACCTCTTGGGTTTTTTGTATCTCCTGGAAATTGATATTGCATTTGATAATTTAGTGGCGACAGGATATTAGACAGAATTAATTCCAATCCCATTTCGCCTAAATTCCCACGTGTTTTTTGATTTTTCAAAACTTTTTCAAGGTCGCCAAGCTGGCTCGCCA
>JAJOLB010000025.1 GCA_021129535.1 Minisyncoccota bacterium | reverse complement strand
CACAAACAATCAAAATGCGAGTACAAAAATAAAGCAATAGAACCAATAGAGCCAATAGAGCCACCTATATCAACAGCAGAAAACTTATTTGGGAAAGAAGCCTGCCCATCATCACAAATTATCACTCAAAATCTTAGAGCTCCAGCACGGGCACGGGATGATTTATATCATAAGTACACCAAGGGAACCCTAAGAGAAGTAAAAATACTTCAATTACACATTAATAGACTCGGTTTTGATACTTTAAAGGTTGATGGAATACTTGGACCTATAACTAATGGAGCTATTAAGCGTATGCAAATATTCCTTGGTACAATTCCAGACGGATATGTTGGACCAAAGACAAGAGAATTAATTAATAATAGTTGTAAAAGATATTAATAAACTGTCTGATGTTGATATTTTAGAGAAAATTAGCTTAATGCAGAAATCAATAAAATCTTCTCAGGAACAATTAATTTCATTGCAAGAATTAATGAAACTTACTCAAAAGCAATTAACCTTATTGCAAAAATCACTATTTTTGAGAAAGTAGATTATGTAATAAATTTGAAGTCCTTACTTATATTGAGTGAGACTACAGAATAAAGTTTGTAGTAAATTCTAAATCCTTTACCCTAGGGCACTCTCTCTTGCTTCACAATTCACCTTGTCTTTGCCATATTTCTATTTGAACTTAATTATTGATAATTAGTTTAGAAAAGATGTCTTAGATTTGGGCTACCTTTTAGAACGAGGTATATTGAGATTAAATAGAAAAATAAAAAGAAACCTCATAAGAGGTTTCTTTTTATTTACAAGATAGTATTTGGGTCGCACTTACTACATAGGTAATAAGGTTACACCTATACTAAATTGCTAATGCGGAAGTGGTGGGATTCGAACCCACGGTACGCTTTCACGTACGACGGTTTTCAAGACCGTTGCCTTCAACCACTCAGCCACACTTCCATTGATAAATATATCATTATGATTTAAAAATACAAGACTTTTTCTAATACATCATTATACTTAGTGTATGAAATATCTCGGCATAGACTACGGTACAAAAAAAATAGGATTAGCAGTTTCCGATGAACGTGGAAAAATTGCCTTCCCTAAAAATATTATTTCAAATAGTCCAGACATTGTTCAGGATATTTTGGATATTGTTGAATATGAAAATATTGAAAAAATTGTGATTGGGAAATCTCTTGATCCGTGGGGTTCTGAGAATCTGGTCCAAAAACATATTGATAATTTTATTAAAAAATTATCATACGAAACCAAGTTGGATATTGTAGAACAAGACGAACGGTTAAGCTCTGTAACGGCTCGTAGTCATCTGTATGGAAAGGGAAACATTAAAAACGAACAATGGTCTGGTAAACAAAATAAAAAACGCAGAGAGGCTGTTGATGCAGGCGCAGCTGCGGTTATTTTGCAGAGATATCTTGATGCACATTAATTATATTAAAAAAATCTCACACTTTGTGAGATTTTCTATTTTGTTTTTCAAACAATGAAAAAGATTATATTTTCAATATCATAAAAAAGTATGTAGATGAAATGAAAGATTATATATCTTAGTTATATTTATGTTTATAATTCTTTTATTTTCACCAAAAATCTTTATACTAAAAATATTATGGAAAATATAACATACGATGATTTTAAAAAATTAGAAATGCGAATTGGATGGATTCGTTTTGTGGAACCGGTAGAAGGAACAGATAAACTATTGAGATTTGAAATTGATTTTGGAGAATTACCATTGGTTTGTGTTGGTGAATGTACGCCGACAGATTGTACTCACTCAAATAATGAGACATGTAAATGCGCTCCAAACTGTGAATGTGATGTTACAGAACCAGCATTTGGAAAATCAGAATATACAGGTCGTGATGTACGACAAATTGTTTCAGGTATTAAGGAATTCTTTCCAAAATATAAAGCTCTAGAAGGAAAGAAAGCTCTCTATGTTGTAAATCTAGAACCACGAGAAATTCGTGGCGTTGTGTCACACGGAATGTTGATGGCCGTAGATGGATTGAATGGTTCACCGGTATTTTTAACCGCAGAGGGAACCGTAGAGGCAGGTTCACAGGTTAGATAAACAAGGAACGAAGTGGCTGTGTTTATCTTATGCGAAGTTGATTTAAATAGAGGTTTTCTTTCTCCTTTTTAATGGCAATAATACTGTAAAACTAAAACAACAAACATATATGTTTGTTGTTTTTTTTGGTATGATGTGATTATGAAGAAATTCTTGGAAAAATTAGAAAAGGAGGCAGATAAAAAATATGTAACATATATTCTTGCTGCCGTAGCTTTTTTCGAATCAATAGTGTTCCCTATTCCTGTTGATATTTTAACATTTGGATTAGCGGCAGTTCACCCTAAGAAGTGGATAAAATTTGGAACAGTTTCAACAGTCTGGTCTGTACTTGGGGCTGTTTTCGGCTACATCCTAGGTGCATATTTATTTGATTCATTTGGTCAGCAGATGATTGATTTCTATGGGTACCAGGAGCAATTTAATCAGGTAATAAAATTATTTAATAAAAATACATTTTTGGTAATATTCACGGCTGCGTTTACACCAATTCCGTTTAAGGTTTTCACTATTGCGGGTGGAGCGTTAAGAGTTGCATTTCTACCCTTCGTGATTGCTTCTATTTTGGGACGTGGTTTGAGGTTTTTCTTGGGGGTCTATCTTGCAAAGAAATTTGGAAAAAAAATCACGAGCCATATAATGAAAAAAATTAATATATATTCAATTGCTCTTGTGGTTATTGTCTCACTATATATCATTATTTTTTAAATTTTAAATAAAAGCCTGTAACAAGGCTTTTATTTTTGCTATAATAGTTTTATGAAAAGTTCTCAAAAAGGAAAAACAGTTATCGCTCTTTATGATGATGGTATTAAATACCTAAGCCTTAAAAAAAATAACTATGGGTTTTATGTGGAAAATTATGATTCCACAAAACTAGAAAAAGGTATCATAGAAAACGGTGAAGTTTTAAAGGCTGATTTTTTAAAGAAAATTCTTTTAAAGGTGGCTAAAAAAATTGATACAAAATCTATTGACCTCATTCTTCCACATGATTATTTTTTATTTGATTTACACACTGTAAAAAAGGATGGAAAAAAGAAATTCAAAAAGCTTTTTAAAAAATATATAAAAGAAAATATAGGAAAAATATCATGGGCAAAAACACATTCATACGAATATGATGTTTTTGAAGGTGAAAAAGAGACAAAGGTTCTATTTCGTACATTAACGCGTGATGTATATTCATCATACGAACATGTCTTTAAAAAATCTGGGTTAAAAATAAATTCAATTCAATCAGATATTGTTTCCTTTTCATATTTATTTCCAAATGACCAAAGAGTGAGCCAAATTTTTGTCGGGAAAAATCAGACGTATGTATTGGAATATAGAAACGGGATATATATTTCAGATAAAAAATTTGACGTTTCATATAATCAATTTTTAAAGGATATTAAAAAGAACATTAATGTATCTGATATTCAAACTGAAAAAATATTTTCTCAATATGGTGTTTTAAAAACACACAAGGACGCAAAGGTTTTAGCTAGGATGGAACGTAGTTTGAGCCCTCTTTTTAATTTTTTAAAGAAAAGCCAGGGAGAATCTCGACTACGAGGAAAAAGCAATGAATTAAAGGTAAATCAAAAAAATTCAGTTTTTGTTCATTTTGAAGATACACCTATTAAAGGTTTCTCAAATAGAATAAAAAAACTTTTGAAAAATGATGTTTATGATATGTGTATTCTTGAATTAAAAGGAGATTACACTTTTCAGGATGTACTCTCTCTGCATAAAAAAGACAGTTATCAATATGAGTCTCTTATTGCACGTGCTCTTTTGTTGATGAAGGATAGGTAGTTTGCACAAAAAACCGAATATGCTATATTGGTTTTGTCCAAACCTGTACATGCAGGTTGTGAATTCCCCTTATAGTTCAATGGATAGAACAAGGGACTTCTAATCCCTAGATCTAAGTTCGACTCTTAGTGGGGGGACATTAAATATTTAAATTTAGGGCGACTAGCTCAGTTGGTTAGAGCAGCGCATTTACACTGCGAAGGTCAGGGGTTCGAATCCCTTGTCGCCCACAAAAATAAAATTATTTATTTTATTTATACTGTTTACTAAAAAATAAATTTTGTTAGTATAGAGAACATCAATGCGTTTATATACGCACAATATATATTATGCCAATTATTCAATCACAAAAAAAATCAGTACGTCAGTCAGCAAAACGAAAGGTTTTCAACGATCGGCGACGACGGGTAATGCGATCTGCAATTAAAACTGTTAAAACATTTGTTTTAGGGAAAGATGCAAAATCTGCAAACGAAGCATTACCAACAGCTTACAAAGCAATTGATAAGGCTGTAAAACGCGGAGTCGTTAAAAAAAATACTGCTGCACGAAAAAAATCTCGATTAAACAAATCTATTAAAGATTTGGCTTAAAAAATATTTTTTTGAAAAAAGAAAAAGGTAAACGCACTGTGTTTACCTTTTTACTATTATAGATATAATAAGATTATTGCTCTTGTAGTTTAATGGATAGAACGTCAGTTTGCGGAATTGATAATCCAAGTTCGATTCTTGGTGAGAGCACACTTTCATTTAAAATTGAATTTTCTCTGGATGTGTCTTTTATGGGAACTACTTTATCAAACTCTTCTAGGCTTGATTCTGACAATGTTGGATCAAGAGAAAAATCTTGTTTATCTATATTTTTATCGCCATAGGGTTTATTTAGTATAAATATAATAAAGATACATATAACAATAATAGCTATCATTATATATGATGCTTGCTGTTTATTTCTTATAATGCTTTTTTTATTAAAAATTTTAATAAAAAAGAACAGTTTCCTGTTCTACTACATAGTGAGGTTAATTTAAAATCCAATTCTATCGATAATTTTATTAGTAAAAGGCTCTCTCATTTCTTGCTCTTCTATAAAATCCATTAAATACTCACGCAATTGCATTACATTAATATGCTGTTGCATAACCACAGATACAACAGGGTTAATTTTTCTTTTTGCTCTGAAAAGCAGAATAGGTTCATTTTTTACATTTTCGCCTATCCAGAATGTTTCTATATCTACATAGGAATACATATTGTCGTGAACTTTTATACCATGCTTGCTAACTTCAATAGGAATAGAGAGAGGTTCCTTTGTCGAAAGAGTAAACATCAGGAAACCACTAATGAGAATAAGAAATCCAAAAAGATAGTTTTGAAAAATAATAGCAATAGCAATAAGAACCGCTGCAATAATACCAACCGTCCAGTACCATTTTTTTGTTTTTTCTTTAAATTCAAACTCTGGTGTTTCCCAGAAAAACTCAATACTTTCTTTGTGTAACATATACATAGTATACATAGGCAGGTAATAAAAAACAATATTTCATCTATCTTTTTGACTTTCCTGATAAGTTGTGGATAACTGTTAAAGATTTTATAGCTATGTTTGCGTATATTAGACATCTATGTATAATAGTCCCTGTCGTACATTAATAATTTAAGATAGAAATTGCCTCAGTTAATGCTAACTGAGGCAGGTGGCAACTTTTACGATTAAAAGTTGCCATGATCAAAATAACTTGAACACATACATTTATGTATGGGTTTGAGTACAAGTAACTAAATCTCTATTTTCTTTCCGAAAATAGAGTCTTAGTGCAAACGTTCATTGTGTATTTTATATACAATGAACACCTAAATTATTCCAATAATTTTTAATTATTTTAAATGCTGTTATGGGGACATAACAGCTCAGTGATTATATTTCATCCACGAAATATAATTATCATTCAAAGTAGTTAAGATTTAAACTTCGAGATAAAATGAAAATTTTTGTTTCGTTCTATGAATATGAAAAATGCGCTAGACGCAACATATTTTTTAGTAGAGTTTGATCCTAGCTCAGGATGAACGCTGGCGGCGTGGATAAGGCATGCAAGTCAAACGATCTATGTATTTATATATAGAAAGTGGCAAACGGGGTAGTAACAGGTAGGAACGTACCCATGAGTCAGGAATAACTGCGAGAAATCGTAGCTAATACCTGATAGTCTC
>JAJOLB010000044.1 GCA_021129535.1 Minisyncoccota bacterium | reverse complement strand
AATAAGCTCCGCAAAAGCAACATCATAAAGTTTTTCAAAAACATTTTTACCTTTATGTTCTTTTGCAATACCTACAAGATTCGATGTTATAACGTTTGTTGATGATGTAATACATTTTTTATAATCATCTGAATTTTCCTCAAATTCTGAAATAACGGCCTCAAAAAATTCTGCATAATCACGATTATTAATATAGAATTCAATGTCTTCGTCTTTTATATTAAAATCTGATGCGTAACGTGTACGTTTTCCAGAGGCAAGCTCTGGTAATTCCCCACGCATTTTTTCGATATCAAAAATTTCGTGCAGATAAAGTTTTGGTAAATCTGGTTCTGGGAAATATCGATAGTCTTTTGCGTTCTCTTTTGAACGCTGTATTACCGTAATATTTCTATTATCATCCCAGCCACGCGTTTCTTGGAATAATTCCTCGCCATTTTCAAGCGCTGCAATTTGTCGAACAGTTTCAAACTCAACAGCCTTTCCAGCTGATGCAATAGATCCAATATTTTTAACCTCTACCTTTGTTCCTAGCTCATCAGTTTTTGAAACTGAAATATTCACCTCTACACGCATTTGTCCCTTTTCAATGTTTGCATCCCCAGCACCCAAATATCGCAATAATAATTGTAATTCACGTGCAAACTTAATAACATCATCAGGGGTATGCAAAACAGGTCGCGTTACAAGCTCCATCAATGGCGCACCAGCACGATTAAAATCGACCAATGTATGTTTATCAAAATGTTTTGATGTTGCTGTGTCTTCCTCTAAATGAATACGTTCTAAATCAAAACCAGCCAATGTACCATTAGATACGATTGGATATTTATATTGTGAAATCTGGTAACCTTTTGGAATATCTGGATAAAAATAATTTTTACGGTCAAATTCTGTAAAATTTGCAATATCACCATCAACCGCCAAACCAATGCGAATCATATGCTCAATGGCCTTTTTATTAATGGTCGGCAATGTTCCTGGGTGTGCCAAATCAACAGGTGAGATATTTTGGTTTGCTCGTTCTTCGTCTGGATTATTTGGAGATTTTGAAAACATTTTTGTCTTTGTCTTCAAATGTGCATGGATTTCTAATCCAATGGTTGCTGTGTACCCTTTCATGTCTATATTCATATCTCTTATATTAAATGATGGGAAATAAAATACAATATAAAAAACCTGAATTATTCAGATTTTTTTTCTTCAAGTTCTTTTTTTATACGCTCTGCTTTTTTTGAATTCAAAAATTGCGTTAATATTGACTTGAACTTTTTGATAGAATCTTCATCATAGGCTGTCATTGTATAAACAGAATCATGTCCAACTTTTTCCTTAAAGGTTTTTATCATTTCAGAAACATCTGCTTCATCCATCAAATCTTTTTTAGATAAAAGAATAATTTCATCTTTTTTATCAAGACCTTGCCCATAATCAATTAATTCACCACGAATAACATCATAATCAGCAATTGGGTCTTCTGAATCTAGCCCAACCAAATGAACCAAAGTATCTGTTCGTCTAATGTGACGTAGGAACTTATATCCAAGTCCTTTTCCTGTTGACGCACCCTCGATAATTCCAGGAATATCTGCCAAAATATGACCATGCATTTCTCCAAGATGCGGATCAAGTGTCGTAAAGTGATATGCTGCAACCTTTGATTTTGCATTTGTTAATGCATTTAACAATGTTGATTTTCCAGCAGATGGTAAGCCAATAAAACCAACGTCAGCAAAGAGACGTAATTCAACATCAAAAACTGCCGCTTCACCACGTTTTCCAGGGGTCCATTCCAGCGGTGTCGTATTTGTTGATGATTTAAAATATTGATTTCCTAAACCTCCACGTCCACCACGCAGGATTTGAATACGTGCCCCAACCTCACCCATTTCAAATTCCTCTTCTGTTTCTTGATTCTTTAAAATTGTTCCACGTGGAAAACGCAAAACAAGGTCTTCACCGTTTCGTCCTTCTTTACCTAAATTTCCTCCTGCAACTCCATTTTCAGCTGAAAAATTTTTCTTGTGTTTGTAGTATTCTAGATATGCTAAATCAGAAACTGATTCTGCCCAAACCTGTCCACCCTCGCCTCCATTACCACCACCTGGACCGCCTTTTGGTGCAAATTTTTCACGCCTCCAACGAACAACTCCATCACCACCGTTTCCTGCCTTTATATGTAATTGTACTTCATCGATAAGTGCCATAATGTTTTTAGTGTATATTTTTTAATTCTTTTTACAAGAAAATAAAAAAACCATCAGAGGTTTTTATTTATTCAATCAATGCTAATTCTGCTAATTTCCATGCACCAAGCTTACTTTGTGCAACAGCCATAAACAATGCATTATGACAAAACACAGCATCAGATACACCTGTTATATTTTGTAAATCTTTACCACGTTTCCCAGACCAAGAACTAGGTAAAGATTTCCTGTTTTCAAATGAGCACGCGGATTTTCGCATAGCGAGAACTTTCCATTTATCATTAGAACGACAAATAATGTACCTTACCTCTTTGTATTTATCTAATACTTGAACTAATGGGCCAACACCAACATGGTACGGTATCTCGATAATCTCCTTGTTTTCAGAATCTTGATAACATTTCTCTATAATTGAAATCATTTCGGTCCGATTAGAGGATTGTTCAATTTCACGACTAATAATTCCAGCAAAAAAATCTACGAGTTTCAAAAAACTTTTTAACTGTTTTTTTGTATCTTTTGCTTCTTTCCATGTATTTTGATAGGACGAAACAATTCCATGAATACCATAATCATATAGTCCACAATCAACAGGTTCACTAATACTGATACCATTATCAATAGCGTCAATAGGCTGAACAAGACGTCTGTCTATGTCAGCAACAATTTCGTCATTTCCGTTACATAACAAAGGTCCATATTTTTTCCAAACCAAACCAAACGCAGCATAAGGAATCTCATTCTTTCGTTTACCTGCACCGCCTGATTGATGGTGATCAAATCGCTCTAATTCTGGCTCATATATTCCACCAACATCAAAAACATAATCAGCTGCTTTAATTAACTGCTCATCTCGCGTTCGAGTTACTGTGTATTTCATATTATTTTTTTTGAAATACAAGGATAATGTTGCGCAAGCAAAAATATCATCAGCATGGAAAGAACCGCAATGTGTTACTACTTTTTTCTTTCTTTTAAAAAACATATATTGATTATATCATAATCTATATAGCTAAACAAAAAAACCGCTTTCGCAGTTTATTTTGTTATTTTATCCAATATCCAATTTGCAACCGTCATAACTAATGCTCCCCAGAATGCTGCCATAAAATTCACTACAGTGAATCCGTCAATAATTGAGGCAACAAACCAAAACAACAATACGTTTATTAACAATCCAAATAATCCGAATGAGAGAAAATTTAAAGGCAAGGTAATAATTCGCAATACTGGCTTAATCGCAAAGTTTATAAATGCGAATACTACTGCCGCAATAATTGCTGCGCGTCCACCATCGAGTGCAATTCCAGGAATAACATACGGCAGTCCATAAAATACAACCAATGATAATCCAGCAATTTGCAAAATAAATCGTTTCATACTTCTATGCAAATAATCCGTCAACGACTTCTTTGACCAATGCTCCGTCAGCCTTCCCTTTTAATTCACCCATAACAGCACCGATGAATTTACCTTTTTCACTAAGGTCTGTAATTCCCATTTCTTCCTTTTTTGCAGAAACAATTTTTGTAATTTCCTCGACAGACATTAATGTTGGTAGAAATTTTTCTAACATTGCTAGTTCTTTTTTCTCGTCATCAGCAAGGTCATCTCGCCCAGCATCTGAAAATTGTTTAATTGAATCTTTTCGTCGTTTTGCTTCTCGTGTAATTACAGTTAATGCCATTTCATCAGTTACTGGTGTATCTGGTGATAATTTTTGCGCGACTACTTCATTTGTAAATGCAGACATCAGTCCGCGGTATGTAGTAACTGCTTGCATGTCTCGTGCACGCATTGAAGTTTTCATTTCTTCTTTGATTTGTTCTTGTAGTGTCATAATGTCATAAGTTTATATTTATTAATCACAAGTTGCAAGGAAAAACAACAGGAATTTAGACAGCTCTATGGAAATGTAAAAATGATTCTTGAATTTTGCAAAAAATAAATACATTTAAATACCAAGCAAAGAATTAATTTTTGAACTTGGTGTTTTTTTATTTCAAATTTCGTCATTGCGGAGATTATTTAAATAGCGGTGGGCTTGCCCACCGCTGCTTGAAATATTACATGGCAATCTTATTGTTTATTAAAAAATAACAACAAGTTAATGACTTAATATTTTTTTCAAGCCTGGATCCTGACCTTCGTCAGGACGACATTTGAAGATGTCGTTTGCAAAAAAAATCATTTCATGTAAATAATAGACACATCAATACATATATATGTATCTATTTATATCATCATGAAACTTGTAATCGTAGAGTCCCCTTCAAAGGCAAAGACTATTGAAAAATACCTCGGTAAAGAATTTATCGTTCGTTCATCTATTGGACACATTCGTGATTTACCAAAATCAAACAAGGACGCCATCGACATCGACGGCGGTTTTATTCCACGTTATGTTGTATCATCCGACAAGAAAAAAGTCATTTCTGATTTAACAAAACTATCTCACAAAGCTGATGAAATCCTTCTAGCACCCGATCCGGACCGCGAAGGAGAAGCAATCGCATGGCATTTAGACCAAGTTATTCGTGACTCGTTTACGGACAAAAATAATATTCCACCAATTCGACGAATTTCATTTAACGAAATTACCAAAGAGGTCGTGAATGAAGCCATCAAAGACCCTCACGAAATTGATATGGATTTAAAACGCGCCCAAGAAGCGCGTCGTGTTCTTGACCGTCTTGTAGGTTATGACCTGTCAGGACTTATTTGGAAAAAGGTTCGCTACGGATTATCAGCTGGACGTGTTCAGTCACCTGCATTGCGGATTATTATGGAACGTGAACGTGAAATCCGTGCCTTCAATCCAAAAGCCTATTATGAAATTGATGGACAATTTTCTACTGGAAAAACACAATTTCCATTATCCTGTTCTAAAAAACCTGATTCACTAGAATCAGCACTTGAAATTGTAGAGGCGGCAAAAACAGGATCATGGTCAGTTATCAATATTAAAGAATCAAATGGAACGCGAAAATCTCGTGCACCATTTACCACATCAACATTACAGCAAACGGCCTCATCGCGTTTGGGATTTTCACCATCACGAACTATGCGAGCTGCACAAAAATTGTATCAAACAGGACATATTACTTATATGAGAACTGACAGTACAACATTGTCAAAAACGGCTGTTGCAGGAATTGCAAAACATATTGAGCGAAATTACGGTAAAGAATATTTAGAAATTAAAACATTTAAGACAAAGGCTAAAAATGCTCAAGAAGCCCACGAAGCCATCAGACCAACGTCATTTACCACAGCCGTAAAAGGTTCAACAGCTGATGAAAAATCATTGTATAACCTAATTATGGCACGTACGGTTGCCTCACAGATGGCATCGGCGTCTATGATTCGTACAAAATTAATTGCGAACATTTCTGAATCAGAAATTCCAGATTTCACCACAAATGGTGTGCGTTTGGTATTCCCAGGTTGGCTGGCAGCTGATCCAGCATCACGTGGTGATGACGTAGAATTACCACAGGTTAAAAAAGGAGACGCATTGAACCTAGAATCAATAACCAATACTGAAAAATTCACCACACCACCAAATCGATATTCCGAGGCAGGTTTGATTAAAGAATTAGAATCTCGTGGAATTGGACGACCATCAACCTATGCATCAATTATCCGAACCATTGAAAATCGTGGTTATGTCATGAAAGAAGGGCGAACCCTGTTCCCTACGGACACAGGTGACGTTGTCTCATCATTTTTAGAAGAACATTTTACCCATTATATCGGGGACGATTTTACAGCTGAAATGGAAAACTTACTGGACGGAATTGCAAACGGAACAGAAAAATATGTTTCTGTATTATCTGAATTTTATACTCCATTTTCCCAGGCCGTTGCCGACAAAGAAGACATTCCAAAACTTACAAACCTTGGGGACGCTCCGTCAGAATTCTCATGTCCAAAATGTAAAGCCACGATGGTTTATAAACTAGGACGAACTGGAAAATTCATGTCATGTTCTACCTATCCAGATT
>JAJOLB010000039.1 GCA_021129535.1 Minisyncoccota bacterium | reverse complement strand
GAAACTGAACGGCAATAAAAAATGGATGTAATTTTTTATCTAATTCAATAATTTCTGGTAATAATCCATCAGGCGAATATCCTGAAATAACCATTCCATGCTTTTCTAAAACCTCTACGTATTTCGGATTCAATTCATAGCGATGCCGATGACGTTCTGAAATTGTATCTGTTCCATAAATTTTACCTGCCAATGTTCCCTGTTTCAATACAGCATCGTATGAACCTAAACGCATGGTTCCACCCATTTTTCCATCAGCAATTTTTGAGACTTGGTCGGTTATTGTTGTAATCACAGGTAAGGAGTTTTTAATATTTCGCTCGTCAGATTCAGCATTTTTCAATCCACAAACATTTTGTGCAAATTCAACAGCGGCACGTTGCATTCCCAAACAAAGTCCCAAAAACGGTATTTTGTTTTTCCGTGCATAGCCGATAACCATGTCCTTGCCATCAATGCCATTATTACCGAAACCACCAGGAATCAAAATTCCATCATATTTTTTCAAATGCGCCAATTTCAATGTTTTATTTTCAAAATCAATTGATGGTAACCATGTCATTTTTACTTGTGTTTTTTGTGAATAACCCGCATATTTCAGTGCCTCGATGACCGAAACATAGGCGTCAGACAGTACAAAATCCCCTGTGTTAAAGTATTTACCAACAATGGCAATATTTACCGTATTTTTTTGCCTCTTGCTGGATTTCACAAATTTCTGCCAATCTAACTGGGATAATTTTGCCTGCTTATTTGATTTCTTTTTAAGTTTTAGTTTTTTTAATAAACGGGAATCAAGCCCTTCGTCTGCAAAATATTTTGGAATATCATAAATAGAATCCAGATCTGGTGCTGAAATAATATCCTCGGAATGCAACATTGATGCTGCTGCGATCTTTTCCTTTCTTGGTTTATCCATTTCGCGTTCTGAACGCCCAATAATAATATCAGGAAAAACACCTGACTCTTGTAGTGTTCTGATTGCCTGCTGTGTTGGTTTTGACTTCATTTCACCAAGGGTTGATGGAATAGGTAAATAGGAAACCAAAACAACAGCAACATCATCTGGATTTTCACGTTTCATCATTCGGGCTGCCTCCAAAAATAAAATATTTTCATATTCACCAACGGTTCCGCCAATCTCAATGATGGTGATTTCTGCATTTTGTTTTTTTGATGCACGTTTAATTTGATCAATTACTGCCAATGGAACATGTGGAACAACGGAAACTGTTTTCCCCTTGTAACCTAGTGAACGCTCCTTGTTAATGACATGCTGATAAATTGAGCCTGTTGTCATATATGAATCTCGCGTTAATGTTGTATCTAAAAACCGTTCATAGTTCCCCATGTCTTGATCTGTTTCGTAGCCATCAGATAATACAAAGGTCTCACCATGCTCGACAGGATTCATGGTACCAGCATCCACATTTACATAGGGGTCAATTTTTACAGCAGATACTGAATATCCCGCATGTTGTAGAATTTTTCCCATACTGGATGCAGAAATACCTTTTCCGACACCTGACATCACACCACCAACAACGAAGACATATTTCTTTTTTTGTTTTTTTGTTTTCATAGTAATTTAAAAAATAAAAAGCAGGTCGTTAAAAACCTGCTTTTTTAAATAATTGATTTAATTATCAATTCTCTTTTCATAGAAATATTATACTATTTTTTCTGTAAAAAATAAATAACAATGAATCCTGAAATCAACCCAGCAGTATTCGCATATACATCAAAAATAGACATACTTCTTCCTGGGATAAATGACTGTATTTTTTCCAGAACAATACCCAATACAAAACCCAAAATTAAGGCTATCATATATTTTTGTTTTCTTGAAAAAACAAGACCAGCAAAAAATGAAAATGCTAAGTAGGCAATGAAATGACCTATTTTATCAAAATTTGGAATATTGAAAATACTCTGTGACTTAATTCCTGAGGAAGGCATAAGGCTAATTACAACAATTCCAACAAAGATAAATACTAGTATGTAAACTGGTAGATATTTTTTATGTATAAATTTCTGAATCATTTTTTTCTGTATATTTTCTCATTAATAAATAAGCCTGATAAAGATTTCTATAAACCTCTTTTATGTTTTCAGTAAATATATTTTCTGTGGACTCTGTCGTGTGTGGTTTTTCTGAGAAATTACCAGAATTTACATGTAGAAAAATTTTTTGGTTTAAAGAATCAATACCTTTTTCATTTTCCATATAGGCAATATAGTGAGGCTCCTTTCTGTAAGTGCCACCAAGAAATTCATTACTATTCCAGTGTACAAAAAAATTACTCATAACCAACATAAACTCCTGAATTATTGAAGGTTCTTATTCCTTATTATCCATAAATAACATCGCCTATTCTATTTCAGTATCGCTAAAACTAGGTTCCTGCGATTTATTATTGATATATTCAAAAGACATAAATTATTTTTTCACTGATTCTGAAAATCCCTTAATAGCGTCCAAAACCTCAATTGGAATCATCCAAATTGTTGTGTTTGATTGATCAGATGATAAATCATTCACTGCCTGCAATGTTCGTAAATGCATTGCACCAGGTGTTGCATTCAATGTTTGTGCAGCTGCGGCCAGGTTATTAGAGGCAATCATGTCTCCTTCGGCCTTGATAATTACGGCGCGTTTTTCACGTTCAGCCTCGGCTTCCTTTGAAATGGTTCGCTTTAAATCATCAGGAATAATAACATCCTTTAATTCTAACATTTCAACATCAATTCCCCATGGGTCTGTTTTAGTATCTAAATCGATCTTAATCCCTTCGGCAATTTCATTTCGTTTTTGCAATAATTCGTCCAGGGTTCGTTCTCCAACAGCATTACGCATAGTTGTTTGTGCCAATTGTGATACAGCATAACGGAAATTTTCAACCTCTAAAATTGATTTAATAGGGTCGGTAATTTTATAATAAACCACTGCATTAATATAAACTGGAATATTATCACGCGTGATAACTTCTTGGTTCGGTACATCAACTGTTTTTGTTCGGATATCTACCTTTACCAGTCGCTGTACGATTGGTAAAATTGGTCGCCATCCTGGATTTCGTGTTCCAGAAATTTTACCAAGAGTAAAGACAATGCCACGTTCGTATTGATTAACCTGTTTAATAATTGCAAAGAATGCGATTATTAACGCTATTATAATAGTATAAGTCATAAATATTTAAATAATTATTTATTAGTAATAAAATCATTATATCATTAAAATGATTGCTGATAAATAGAATACCTATTACAATAGTGTACATGAAGGATATCAATGAAGTTTACGAACAAATGACCATAAAGCCAAAAGCCAAAGACATAAAATTATTACAAAAGGCATATGATCGAGCATTCGACGCACACAAAAAACAAAAACGAGCCAGCGGTGAACCTTATTTCAACCATGTTTTTGAAACAGCAAAAAATCTAGCCTATTTTGGACTTGATACCACAACCATTGCTGCAGGTTTTTTACATGACACCATCGAGGACACAGACGTTACAGAGGCTGACATTCAAAAAGAATTTGGTGATGAAATTGTATTTTTGGTAAATGGTGTAACAAAACTAGGTAAACTAAAATACCAAGGACGCGAACGGCATATGGAGTCCCTACGAAAATTTTTCATTGCTGTTGCAGAGGATTTTCGTATTGTTGCGATTAAACTATGTGACCGCCTACACAATATTCAAACCCTTGAATTTGTAAAACCTGAAAAACAAAAACGAATTGCATTAGAGACATTGGATATTTACGGACCTCTTGCTTATCGATTAGGAATGGGAAAACTTGCCGGACAATTACAAGACTTTGCCTTCCCTTTTGCCTACCCAGAAGAATCTAAAACGGTTGATGAACTGATGAAGAAAAAGAAAAAAGCTGACGAAAAATACATGGAAAAAGTTTGGCGAACCTTGCAGGTAGAAATGGCTGAACATAAAATTAAAAAACCAAAAACACATTCACGTGTAAAAGGGCGTTACAGTTTATATAAAAAATTAAAACGTAAAAACTTTGATTTAGAGAAAATATACGATATCGTTGCTTTGCGCGTTATTGTTCCCAACATTGAAGACTGTTATCGTGTCCTAGGAATTATTCATTCAAAATGGCGACCGTTACCTGGACGTATTAAAGACTACATTGCACTACCAAAACCAAACGGATATCAATCTATTCATACCACCATTTTTACCGGTGATGGCGGGATTACAGAAATTCAAATACGAACACAGGAAATGCATGACTATGCTGAATTTGGACTTGCTGCACATTTTATCTATAAAGGTGACAGAGACACAAAAATTGATTGGTTACAAGATTTAAAAGATGTCCAACTGGATGTTAAAACTGAAAAACAATTCATTAATAACCTAAAAACAGATTTCTTTGAGGATAGAATTTTCGTATTTACACCATTAGGTGATGTTATTGATTTACCGCGTGGTGCAACAGCGATTGACTTGGCGTATACCATCCATAGTGAAATTGGAAATACAGCGCAGGCGGCAAAAATAAACGGAAAACATTCTGCATTGAAAACTATTCTAGGAAATGGTGACATTGTTGAAATTAATATCAATAAAAAAGGAAAACCATCGAGAAAATGGTTAGAATTTGCAAAAACAACCATCGCACGTAAGCATATTACACAAGCGACCAGAGATGATGGATTAATTAAAAGATTTTTTGGGTAAATAGTGAACGAAGTGAATATATTTTAAAAACGATAGTTATATACAAAATATAAAAACAAAACAGATTGTTTTGTTTTTATTTTAACCAACTATCGTTTTTAAAATATAGTCGCTATGTTTATTATTTTTAAGAACTCCGCATAAGCTAGATATAGTCATTAACATTCCTTATCTATCTAAAAATTCTGCCAAAAAATCCTTTTTTCTTTGGTTGTTGATATTGATAATTTTCAAGATTATTTTGATGTAGCTGATTTGCCAGCTGTTGCTGATTTTGATATGTATCTTGTTGAACATACTGATCTTGAACCTGCACAGGCTGATCTGCTACTTGAATATTTTGTACAAAATTTTGCTGTTGTACTTGATTTGCCTGATTATATCTGTCAGACCGTACATCATCAACAGCATAATCTTGAACAACTTTTTGGAGAGGAATATTTTGATTTGTAAATTGTGGCTTAGCACTTGAGGTATTTTCCACGAAATTATCAGACTGATTGGTAAATGGTTTGGTCTCAGGAATAACATCTGATTGTAAACTATTAACCACAGAATCATATGTATCTTTTATAGGCTCAATGATAGGATTCTCTTGCTCAACAATATTTTGATTTATACGCTGTTTATATTCCGCAGATTCTTCCTTAATATTATCTGTATATTCAGATAAAGAATTTAATGATGAAATTTCTTCTATTGAATCATAAACATCTTTTACAGATTCAATAACAGGTTCCTTGTACACAATTACCTCTTCATCAGTGCTATGTTTATATTCAGGTAAAGATTCTTTGTATTTTACAATTTCCTCATTACTATTGTGAACATATTCTTCAAGTTTTTTAATCTCTGGTAATGGAGATATTTCAGGAATTATATTAACAGGAACATTCTGCTCGTCTGGGATAGAAATTTTCTCTGAAATACTGCTTGAAACAGTAGGTTCTTTTTTAAGTTGATCAATCTGGATTTCACCTGAGATAAAATTAATTGGACCAGATTGTGAAAGAACTTTTTGTGACACAATTTCATCCTTCTGATTCATGTAACTATCCATCATAGTTTCACCAGATTCGTGTTCTACCTTATTGATAGAGGCTAGAATACTTTCCAGATCTTTTACTGAAAAATAATCAATAGTGATTTTTCCACCTTTTTCCTTTTGCTCTATATGAACACGTGTTCCTAGGTTTTCTGACAGTTTCTTTTCATAATCCATTAACCGAGGATCACGAACAAATTTCTTTTTACGAACACGATCTTGCGCAATACTACGCGCAACTTTTTCAGATTCACGAACAGACATTTTTTTAAGCATGATTTCCCTATATAAGGTATCTTGCTCTTGTGGTTTATCAGATAACATTAACAACGGACGTGTGTGCCCTTCGGTGATGCGCCCTTCCATAAGTCCTTGTTTTATAGAATCCGGCAGTGAAAGTAGGCGCATACTATTGGAAACATAAACACGGCTCTTTCCCATTTTTTTCCCAATCTCAGCGTGTGTCAATTCAAACTGTTTATATAATTGTTCAAACGCAAGAGCTCTATCAATAGGGTTCAAATCTTCACGTTGCAGGTTTTCAATAATAGCAAGTTCTAATTTAACCTTGTCATTTGTTTCCTTTCTAATAATAACTGGAACTTGATCTAGTCCTGCAATACGTGATGCACGCAAACGTCGTTCACCAGCAATCAGCTCGTAAAAAACAGAGACACCATGTTCTGTGTGCTCCTCTTTTCTCGTTACAACCAAGGGCTGCAAAATACCATATTGTCGAATAGAATCAGCTAAATCTTCAAGGGCGTGCTGATTAAACTCTCGACGTGGCTGAAATGGGTTTGGACCAATTTTTTCTGTTTCGACCCAAAAAATAGAATTGTTATGATATTCTGACATAAGTATTTTAAGTTTATCACAATTGATAGGTTTAGAAAAATTCTTGCAAAATGTATTCAATATATTATTATAATGCCATTGCCGGAGTGGTGGAATTGGTAGACACGTACGACTCAAAATCGTATTTCTTCGGAAGTGCGGGTTCAATTCCCGCCTCCGGCACCAGAACAGAACTCGTTCGGATTTGGCGGGCTTTTTTTATTATGGTGCCTTTATTTTACTAAATCCGAACCTATTTTCAAAATCAATTGCATTAAATTAAGAATAAGGTAGGCACGGAATGCGTGCTGTCTAATGCGTGTGCAAGCGTTATTATTATTTTAATTATAGATTTCTTGGATTAAATTAACTATATTTTTATTACTGAATTGGGTTTTAAATTTAATTTCTATTGCACTACCAAAAAACTTTTCTGCATGTTTAATTTTTTGTTTTTCTTCATCTCTTAAACTTT
>JAJOLB010000032.1 GCA_021129535.1 Minisyncoccota bacterium | reverse complement strand
TTCCACTTTCTTTTGCATTAAAGTGGTTTTGACCTTTTTTACGAACTTTTAACTTACCATTTTTTGTAAGCTTTATTCGTTTTGTATAAGATTTGTTTGTTTTCATAATAATAGTAGTAAAATTAAACCTTGTCTGTTTCAGATTTCTCTGTTTTAGGTTTTAGACTTTCTTTCTTTTTCTTTGTTTTATCAGGTTCGATAAGAATTGCGATTCCTTTTGGACTCTTTTTATAATCATCAACAACCTTATAATCCTCTGTAATTAAGGATAATACGTTGCCCAGTCTATCATGTAAGAATTTTTTGTCCATATATTTGGCACGTCCACGTAAATACAATTCAGCCTTTACTCGTTGTCCGTCCGCTAACCATTCAGATGCTTTTTTGGCTTTTAATTCAAGGTCTGCTCCACCTGTTCCCATACGTATTTGGATACTTTTTACTTCAACGGTGTGTTGTTTTGCCTTGATTTCTTTTTGTTTTTTCTTTTGATCATACTGAAATTTTCCGTAATCAGTAATTCTAGCGACAGGAGGTTTTGCACTTGCAGAAATTTCAATAAGATCGAGACCCATTTCCTCGGAAAGTTTTATAGCATCACGTGTTTTCATGACTTTTGATTCTCCTCCATCAATGAGAACACGCAATTCAGATGCTCTAATTCCATTATTTATACGTAATCTGTTGTCACGTTTTTTTGCTTTGTGTTTACTCAATGTATTTTATAAATTAATTCTTAAATGACGACTTTTTGTCAATATAATATGTATGATAGTTTAAAAAGAGGTAAAGTCAATTAATTATCGTGTTGTTTGTTTGTTTTCTGTTATAATAAGTATATGAAATTAGGAGAAAAAAAACGAAAAGTATGTGATTCATGGTATCACCAAAGATGGTTTAGGTTTATTTTGGTGCTTGTGGGTATCGATATGTTTATTCTTGGTTTTGCCTTTGCTGCACGAATCGATATCTTTACCTTGATTCCTGAATTAAATATTATTTTTCATTTTATTTTTGGCTTTTTATACATGCTTGTTGCGTCGTTTATTATTCACTATGCGTTTGATTATAAAAAATTCAAAAAAAATTCACATTTTGTTTGTCATCATTGCGGACATTCAAGTGATGATAAAAAAGAAGACGCTTAGTCTTTTTTTCTTGCAGAAGTTTACATATATTTTAATATAGATATATGGCAATTATTCCATGGAATAAAAAATACACAGAAACATTGGCTGAGACCTTAAAACGATTTAGGTTTGAAAAACCAGAATATGAACACGAAAAGGTAACCTATGCAGGACGTTTGGACCCTATGGCAGAAGGTCTACTCATTCTTTTAACAGGCAATGATGTACATAAAAAGGAAGATTTCCTAGGTCTTGATAAGGTATATGAAATAGATTTTATTTGTGGTCCGAGTACTGATACTTATGATGTATTAGGTTTGATAAATAACGATTCTGAGAATTTAAGACAAATTCATATAGATAAGCTAGAAAAAGAGGTAAAAAATTATATAAAAAAATATAAACAACCCTATCCTCCTTATTCATCAAAGCCTGTTAATGGAAAACCATTATTTATGTGGGCCCGTGAAAATAGATTGGACGAAATAAAAATTCCATATAAAGAAGTCGAGGTTTATGATATTAAATATATTGGACATAAACACAGAAATATTTCCTCTTTCAAGGAGGAAATGTTGTATGGTATACGGTCTGTAAGGGGTGATTTTAGGCAGAATGATATTGCTGATACCTGGTATAATTATTTTGAAACCCAAAAGACAAAGAGTATTTCTATATACACTATTCGTGTACATGCATCCTCAGGTACTTATATGAGATCTATTATACAAAATATTGGAAAGTCTCTTTGCATTAATGCTTGTACTCTAAAAATTACGCGGACGTCAATAGGGGATTATTCTTTTTAGATAGTGTTTTGAGGGATAAAGAATTCTTTTATTTTGTGGTAGATTTTGCTTTATGATATAATAATTTATATGTTATTAAAGGAATTACTTTTATACTCATTGATTACACCTGTTGCTTATGCTGATGGTGTGAGCACATTAATGGGGAGAATAAACGAGCAGGTTATCAACCCTCTTGTTATGGTTTTGTTTTCTGTTGCTTTTGTTCGTTTTGTTATTGGGCTTTTCAAATTTTTTCATGCAAAGAGCGGTAATGGAGGAGATGAATCAATTGAACAAGGGAAGAGACATTTAATTTGGGGTATTGTCGGTATGGCTATTATGGTATCGGTTTTCGGTATCATGTCATTTATGACAAATACGCTAGGTGTAAAGGATGCTGCTAGCCACCTCAAAGAAGGGAGTGGTGATGGAGACTATTCAAGTCTTTTGGAATAGTTTTAATATATTAAAAAAAACAGAATATTTATTCTGTTTTTTAATGAATTATTACTCGCCCTTGTTTGAGATAAATATATCCCAGACTTTTCTTGTATAAACATACCAATTTTCTATGTCAGAAAATCTATCTTGTCTATTTATTATAAGCATATTTTCTTCTCCTTTTATTTTTTCAGGTAAGAGATATGTATATGCGGGACTATACAGAAATATTGCTGGGATGTCCTTGTTAATTTCATCTTCAATTATAGACAGATCTGCTGTTTCTTTGTCTTTTCGCAATTTTTCAAGTTCTTTATCTACTTTGCTATTATTATAGAGGCTGATATTAAGACCTGGATCATTTTTCTGAGATGAATGCCAGAAAGCATAGAGGTCAGTTTCTTTTTCAATCATATATCCAAACAATAACATCTCATAATCACGTGTTCGAATGACTTTTTGATGTAAATTACCTTCATCAAAAGTTCTTACATTTATTTGTATTCCATGTTTTGATAATTCATCCTTGATATAATGGGCAACATCAGTGAGCTCTTGTATGTTTACCGTTGAAATATCTATGGAAAGAATTTTTTCATCATCTCCGTTACTTTTTGTATAAAAACCTTTTTTGTTTTTCTTCCACCCACTCTTTTCAATATTTTTTATGTAAGTATCAATTTCTTGTGTGAATTCTTTGTTTTCCCCTGTGGCTGTTGTGATAGGGTAGGCATAATCCTGAAATAAAGTGTCAATTAATGCATCTCTATTAATGGCTGTATTGATAAGACCTCTAACATTTTTATCTTTCAATATACTTTGTTTATTTTGATTAAGAAAGAGTCCAAACACTCGTGGTAATTTTCCTGTTAACTCCGAGTTACTATTGAATAAATCTCTGTTATTTTTGTTTGCGGATAGTCCGTATGCAGCCTGTATATCCTTGTTTCTAAATGCTTTTGCTAGTTCTATTTCATTTTCATAAAATGAAAGTTTAATTGTAGAGATATATGCATCACTATGCTTTGTTTTTTCAAGAGTGTAGTATTCAGGAATTCCAGTTTCTTTGTATTTTATATTTTTAACCTCATAGTCTCCTGAACCTATTGGTTTGTTGTTGTAGATGCTTAGAATAAATTCCTCGCTTTTAATATTTGACCAAAGATGTTTTGGTAGGATTCCAAGAGATAGATTTTGTACAAAGTCACTATATTCTTGATTGAGTGTAAAGACTACTTGATTTCTATTTAACTTTTCTGTTTTTACTCCTTCCCATTTTGTTCCCAGAGGGCTTTTTATCATTGGGTCTTGTATTTTTTCGATAGTAAAAATAACATCATCAATTGTTATTTTTGTTCCGTCATGGAAATAAAGGTTATCCCTAAGTGTAAGAGTATATTTTTTCTTATCATCTGATATTTCTAATGATTCTGACAAATCATAGTTGTATCCATCTTTGTTTTTAGATATAAGAGACCCAAAGACAAGTTTGGTTAAATCTTTATCGCTCTCTGATTGAGCTAATACAGGATTAATAAAACGAGGCGTTCCTACTATTCCTTCTGTAAATGAACTACCTTCTATTTTAACGTGTTGGGCTATATTTCTCTGTTGTTGCCATATTATTCCTGAAAGGGATAGAAGTGTAATAACAAAAAGAACACGCATCCATAGTTTTGTGTTTTTATCTTTCATATTATATATATTTAGTTTAAGAGGAAAGAGGCAATAGACGTAACTGTAAAGAGTACTGCAATAGTAATAGCAGCATTAAACATAAGTTTTTCTCCACCTCGCCGTGTTTTTTTGACAGAATCGGTTGAGTCGCTTCCTCCAAAGGCTCCACCTAAGGATTCTTCTGATTGTTGTAATAATATAACGATAACGAGTAATACTGATAATATAACCTGTATCAAGGGTAATTGATTAATAATGGTATTCATATAGCACATATAATAGCAGAATGTATTTAAAAAAAAATTGACGAACTGGAAAAGTATATTGTTATTTATTATTTCCTTTTATTCAAAATTACTTTTTGTTATAATTCAATATATGAATGAATTTAAATATCAATTTGTAAATATTATTTTACTAGGACTATTAGGAGCAGGTGTTTATTGGGCTTTTAATTCGATAGATAATGGAATTATTTACGATAAAAATGCTGTTGTAGGTGAAGAGATTGGAATAGAAGAAAATAAAGAACAAGAACAAGAACAAGAACAAGAACAAGAAGAAATAGTTCTCTTTGATAATACAAAACCAGAAATTGAAGAACCAGAAGGTGTAACAGAAGAAAATAACGAACCTGTTGTTAACGGAAATAGTGAACTTGTTGTTGATTTGCAGAAACTTGTTGATAAGAAAACAACGATGGATAGTGGTGCCAGTGGAGAAAATGTAGGGACTGTTCAAAAATTCTTAGCTCTTTATTTTAAAGATAAAAATGTCAGTATCGATAAGGATTTTGGACCAACAACAAAAAGGCTTGTTAAACAATTCCAACAGAAAGAATTAGGTGGTGGTGGTGGGAATATTGGACCTAATACTTTAAAAGCTATGATTGCGTGGCTCAAGAAATAATTATATTCATTTAATCTAATTATTTCCTATATGAAATGTAAAAACGGGAAAGCTTCGCTTTTCCGTTTTTGCTTGTAACTAATATTTCATCAATTATACTTGAAATATGAAATATATTATCGGATTAGGAAATCCAGGTGAAAAATATACGTATACACGACATAATGTAGCATGGTTGATTTTTGCGAGCCTCAATCTGTCTGACTGGAAACATGATAAGTATATGAATGCAGAATTTATTGGTGAAAATGTTTCAAATCAAATTACACTGTATATAAAACCACAAACATTTATGAATAAATCTGGCGAGATAATTGCAAGTTTAAAAAAAGAACCAGATTTTTCATCCGACGACGTTGTTATGTTATATGACGATGTTGATTTAGCATTTGGTGTTGTTCGGGTTTCATATAATCGTGGTGATGGCGGACATAATGGTGTGAAATCTATTACGAACCATCTAGGGACAAAAAAGACCGTTCGTATTCGTGTTGGTATTTCACATATTTTGGACGATGGACGTTTAATAAAGCCAAACGTTCTATCAAATTTTTCACCAGAGGAACGTGATATTATTAAAAATGATATTGCCGTAAAGATAGAAAAAATTATAAAATCTATCGTCGAAAACGGAACAGAAAAAACAATGAATATTTTTAATTAGAAAACAAATGAACAAAGTGAATATTGTTTTCTCATGCGCAGTGATTTAAAAATAGAAATTTCATATTTCATTTTTTAACAGCGATAGTGCAAAATAGTACGTCAAGATATTTTGCATTACCATTAATTTGTCATTCCCTCGAAGGAGGGAATCTAGAATCTTATTTTTCAAACTCTGGATTCCTGATAAGTTATTTTTATACTCATTTCATTCGTTAAAAATATACTTTCTGAAATGGCAATATTAAAATGAATATAGAATAGTATATTTTTGATATACTATTTTTATTATGAAAATGTTACTTTCTATATTAGTTATTCTAGCTGCGGTTGGAGTGTATGTTGGTATTTATATCTTAACAAACAGTATGGGATTTGGACCTCTTATTTAAAGGGGTGAATATTTTATAATAAAAAACGCTCGCGCGTTTTTTATTTTATAAATTCTAGATTGAATTATTCTCCAACCTTGAATGACAGCGTCAACTTTTCATTTTGTGGTTCAAAGTTCGTAATTTCAAAACTATATGATTGTCCTAGTCCTAATTTAGTTTTTAAATCAGCATCTGATTCAAATTCTGAAATATGAACAAGTCCAGCAACACCAGCCTCGATTGATACTAGTGCACCGTGTTTGTTGTGTTTAATAACAACTCCGTCTACCTTGTCACCGATGGCGTAGTTACCTTCGATTGTTTTCCATGGATTTTCAGTCAAAGTTTTAATTGAGAATGAAATTTTTCCATCCTTGATTTCAATAATTTTTGCCTTTACAGCGTCTCCGACCTTATACAATGTTCGTGGATTATCTACCAATGACCATGCAAGCTCTGAAATGTGGACTAAACCTTCTACTCCTTCTTCCAGTTTTAGGAAGATTCCGAAATCAACTATTCCTGTCACCGTACAGTCTAGTACGTCGCCAATAGAATATTTTGATGGGATAGTTTTTTCACGTGAACTTGCTCGTTCACCTTTTTCAGAAAAGATAAGTTTTCCTTCTTTTGGGTTAACTGACAAAATATTAACTGATAGTTTTTGCCCTACAAGTTTATTCAATTGATTTATAATACTGTCTGCCTTGTTTTGGTCTACCTTTGGATAGTGTTCAGCGTTTAATTGTGACGCTGGTAAGAATCCAGAAACACCGTTCCAGTCTAACATCAGTCCACCTTTATTTGCTTCCTTTACGATGATTTCTAGTGTTTCTTTTGCTTTTAGGGCTTCTTGTGCTTCTTCCCATGCTAGAGCCTTTTTAGCTTCTCGGAGAGATAGTTCAATATAACCATCCTCGTTTTCTAGTTCTATAACCTTTGCCTTGATAACATCGCCTGCATTAATATCGCGAATTAAATCTCGTGCTGTTAGATATTCTTTACCATAGATGATTCCTGTTCCATGAGGTTTAAGGTCTACGAAAACTTGTGCGCCGTGAATACTGATAACATTTCCTTCGATGATTTGGTCTACCTCAATAGCATCTGTTTCATCGTTGTCTAATAGTTTGTAGAGAAATGTATTAATGTTTTTATTTTCTTCCATAATTTGTTGTGGTTAGTTTTTA
>JAJOLB010000012.1 GCA_021129535.1 Minisyncoccota bacterium | reverse complement strand
AGGTACCTTATTTGGTTACAATAATGCTTTTGTTGTAGGGGTGAATAAAGATGGAAGTTTAAATTAAAAAATAACCTATCGGTTATTTTTTATAAATTCCTTTCCAAGATGTTCATATGCAGCAACAGTTGCTGTTCGTCCACGAGGGGTTAGTTCCAAAAATCCTTTTTGAATTAAATAGGGTTCAACAACCGATTCTATAGAATCAATTTCTTCATGTGTTGCTGTGGCAATGGTTTTTAACCCAACAGGTCCTCCATTAAATTTTTCGATAATGGTTAATAAAACATCACGATCGATTTGCTGTAACCCTTCTTCGTCAACTCCGATTAAATCCAGTGATTGTAAAACAGAATTTTTATCTAAATCAGTTTCGTGAACCTCAGCATAGTCCCGGCATCGTTTTAGAAAATAGTTTGCGGTTCGTGGTGTATATCGTGCACGTTTTGCGATTTCGTCGACCGTCTCGTCTAAAATAGTAATATTTAATTTCTGTGCTGATTGTTTAATAATCTGTGCAATCTCGTTTTCCGTATAGAATTCAAGTTTGAAAACTCCACCGGAAAATCGCGAACGTAATGGTGAGCTCATCATCGCAATTTTTGTTGTAGCTGCAATTAATGTAAATGGTGGTAGGTCTAATTGAATGGTTCGTGCTGACGGACCTTTTCCTATAATAATATCTAGAACACCTGATTCCATGGCTGGATAGAGAATTTCCTCGATATTATTATTAAGTCTATGAATCTCATCAATAAATAAAATATCACCATTTGCTAGGTTGGTGAGAATACTCGCCAAGTCTCCAACTTTTTCAATAGCTGGACCTGAGGTGATTTTAATATTACGACCTGACTCTTTGGCTATGAGGTGGGAAATAGTTGTCTTACCAAGCCCTGGTGGGCCATAGAATAGAATGTGCTCAGGTTGGTCACCACGTTTTTTTGCCGCAGTGAGCAGGATGTGAAGGTTGTCTTTAATTTTCTGCTGACCAATATATTCATCCCAAGTATTAGGTCGTAATTGTGGGTCGATAATTGGGTTAGATTTTTCAGTGCTCATGGTTATAGTATAACCTATTTGAAAAAGTTATTAACATCTCTTTCTTTCTTTCAAAAAAAATTTCCCTTAAAACTGTTTATTTTTCACATATATAAAAATTGACACATCTTAAAAAGTATTATACACATATTATACACAGTAGACAGTAGTCATGGCTTTGTGGTATGTTATATTAACTTTGTGATTGTGTGCATAGATATGCAATCTAGAACATTAAAAATATTAATCTCTAAACAATTGGATCTCGCGAATTCGGTTTATTGGATAGGAATTTTTGGTACCTTCCCTAGCAGAAGACTTACTGAAAATCTCGTTGAAGAGTAATCGTCCTTTTAATTTATTAAAAGTTTTTTTCTAAGTGCTTAGAGTTTAATGGTTTTAATGTTAAAACATCTTTCTTTTTAAGAAAGATGTTTTTTTGTGCCACATCATATATAATTATAGATATATATGAGTGTTCTAGATAATAACAGGCAAGACAAAAAAATTGCTGAAATTAAAAATAAAGAAGAAGAAGTTTTTGTAGAACGTATTGCAAAAAAATTCGACCTATCATACATAGATTTATCTGATGCAACTATTGATACAAACGCCCTTGCTCTTTTGTCTGAAAAGGAGTCTCGCCTTGCACATGTTGCAGGTTTTAAATTAACAGGAAAGGATCTATATTTAGCGATAAAATCTCCAAACTTACCAGAAACAAAAAAAGTAATTAAAAAACTTGAAGTTAAATATAATATTGGTTTTCACCTTGTTTCGACAAGGTCTTTGGAAAAGGCATGGAAACGATATGCAGATATTTCCCACGCAACAAGTGTGCACGGCGGACTATTAGATATTGACTCTGACGAAATGAAACGTATTTCAGGGAATATTAAAACAAATAAAGATATCGCTGATGTTTTTAATAAAATACTTACTGGAACTTCGATTAGAAAAACAACCGAATTGATGGAGATAATTTTTGGTTCAGCTATTGCAACCAAATCCTCTGATATTCACATCGAAGCGCAGGACGAACAGGTGCGAATTCGTTATAGACAAGATGGTGTTTTGCAAGATGTTGTTTTTTTCGACCACGAATCATATAGAAAAATACTGTCTCGTATAAAATTACTTTCAAAAATGAAACTAACCCGGCATAACAATGCTCAAGACGGACGTTTTACTATTGATTTCGATGGAAAAGAAATCGAGGTTCGTGTATCGGTTATTCCATCAGCCTACGGTGAGTCATTTGTAATGCGTATTTTGAATCCTGATGGAATTAATGTTGGAATAGAAGGTCTAGGTATTGAACCAAAATTATTCGAGATTCTTATGCGAGAAATTGAAAAACCAAACGGAATGATTCTAACAACAGGTCCAACAGGTTCAGGTAAAACAACAACATTGTATTCTTTTATGAGAAAGGTCTACACACCAGAGGTTAAAATTTTAACTATCGAGGATCCAATTGAATATCACCTTGATGGTATTTCACAAACACAAATCAACAAACCAAAAGGTTACACATTCCTTTCTGGACTTCGTGCTGCACTGCGTCAAGATCCAGATATTGTTATGGTTGGGGAGATTCGTGATGGTGAAACTGCAAATATTGCGGTAAATGCGTCATTGACTGGACACCTTGTACTCTCGACACTTCATACAAACTCTGCGGCTGGTGTTATTCCACGTCTTATAGATTTAGGTGTATCTCCACAAATATTAGCTGCCGCATTATCAGTGTCTTTGGCACAGCGTCTTATTCGAAAGGTTTGTCAAAATTGTAAATACGAGATTGAACCAACATATGAACAAGAACAAACCATTAGAAATATTATGCTGCGAGCTTCTGAAAATGGGAAAGACATCTCTGCCTATGGACTATCGTTAGGTCAAAAAATAACCCTTACCGAAGGACGTGGTTGTGAAAAATGTAACGGAACAGGATACAAGGGGCGAATGGGAATTTTCGAGGCTATTATTACCGATGAAACCATCGAGGAATTGTTGAATAAAAAACCATCAGAACAAGAGGTTCGCCGTGTTGCAGACAAACAAGGTCTCCTAAATATGCGAGAAGACGGTATAATTAAAATCATTAATGGTACAACCTCGTTTTCAGAGGTAAAGGCTGTTGTTGATATGGAGGTAAAAGATATCAAGAAAACAAAAAAAACACCTCTTACTAAGATTCAACACAATAATACTGATACTATTTTTAATACACTTCAAACAAATCCAAATAGCGCAATAGAATCAAATTCTATTGAAATTTCATTATTGATTGATTATTTGAAAAAACTAGAACATGAACAAGTTATTAATCCAGAAATAGACGCATCAGAAAAAATTGCCCTCTTACAGAATACAATATTGGATTTAATGAAAAATAAACAAATTAAAAAAATGTTTAAGGATTCAGAAGATGTCGACATACATGATACCTTTTCTGGTTTGGCAGGTGATTTAGAAAAACTTCACACAGAGCAACAGCAAAACCCTCGAATAGATATTTCACATAAAATTAAAAATATCCGGCAGGAAATAGAATTCACACAGAAATAAACCTAAGAAGGTTTTTTTCTTTATAATATTAGAGTAATAGTTACTATTAAAATTATAATAATAAATTTAGTTTGACTTTAAATTAATTAAAATGAAAAAATTAATAATAACAGGAATAATGATGTTTTTAATAACATTATGTTCTTCATGGAAAGAAATTCCATCAACAATGTCTGGATTTGAAAACGGTAAGGGTCAAATAAAAGGACCTATTAAAAAGGAATAATTGAATCAGTTAAAGGTTTCAATTATTTCAGATATAGATGAAGTGGTAATAACACCTTTAAACGATGGAGAGGAAACATCTTACCAAGAAGACGACGGGATTGTTAGAGTGCCAAATGTAAAAACAAAAAATGGAGGCACCGTTCCAGTGTTGGTGTATGACTGGCAAGGCGGGAAGGTTCCCAAAATAACCAGAACCGTTTTTTATGAAAAAGGACCGCATTTTATTTCCTCAATGGATGGTAAAAAATACCAAATAAATACCAAAAATTTGATTCTAGATAATATCTGGATGAAAAATCAAAAACAAAAAACCAAAAAAATTATTATTGAAGGTTATAAAAAACCTAAATAAAATATTTTGCGATAAAATAAAATCTACAAAGATAAGCCTTGTAGATTTTTTATTTGAAAAATTAGAGCTTTGGAATAGTTCTATGATTTTCCCCTGGATTAAACATATTATAGAAAACCTCGATTGTTTGCTCTGTGTCTAATTGTTTTGAACGTACACCAAACTGAGATAACCCTCCTTTTACGATAGCAATACGTTGTTCCAATTGACTACGTTGTTCTTCAAATTTTTCAGCATCTTGTCTGAATGTAGCCTTTTTTCCTCCACCAAGAATTTTATCAATTGTACCGCCAATACCATCAGATCTTTTTACTTTAAGGTTTGATCCTGTATAAGGAACAACAACATAGAATTTTTTAGACATAACATTTACAGAGCCAGTAAACCATTTAACAAATTCTATGTATTCACGTGTTTGTAGGATCAAAAGTTCCTCTTTTTGTTGTTCGATTCTACGTTCAAGGGTTAGTAGATATGGACGTATATCATGACGTCGTGACTGTATTGAGATTTGTACAGGAAAATCCAATGAATTTAGAAAACCTTGAAACTGCATAACCACAGCCTGTTGTTCATCTGATGATTTCAATGCCATATTAATAGCAGAGGCTAAAATAATTGCACGAAGACTACCGTCACGTAACACAACGATACCATCACGAATTTCTTTGATGGGTATAAAATCTTGAGTTGTTGGTCCTGAATATTTTTTTGACATACATACAGTATAAACTATTTTAAAAAATATGAGAATGATTAATATTAAAAGTTGTTTTATATTGTGTTGCTTTGTATAATAGATGTATATGCGTTTTGAAGTACCACAATTTATTAGTTTAGAGGACAAATTATTTGGACCCTTTACCTTTATGCAATCTCTCTATCTTGTTGGTGGTGGAGGAATTCTTTTTGCGATACATAAAATGTTACCTAGTTTTGTCACTGTGCTAGTAGGAATCCCTATTGCCGCATTTTCGTTGGCACTGGTTTTCTATAAACCAAACGGGCGTCCGTTTATGACGATGGTGGAGGCATTTATTTTATATAGCTTTACACAAAAATTCTACCTATGGCGTCGTCGTGACCAAAAACTAGGCGCCGCAGATGTTGTCCAGGTTCACGAGAAATTCCCAGAGGAAGGCGCACTACCCAAAGAAGACAGTCGTCGTCGTATTTCAGACCTTGCTTGGTCGTTGGATATCCTTGATTTTGATAATTAACGAGAAATAAATGAAAAAATACACTACTTTTTAGTAGTGTATTTTTGAATATTATTTCTGTTATCCTGGAATATATATTTTTAAAGAACGAAGCGAGTATAAAAATAGTGTATCTGGGATCCAGGTTATGTATTTTGAGATACTTTTTGATTTACAATAATCATATACTCTGTTATTGCGAGCCTGCGAAGTAATCACTGGTTTTATTTGTTAGTTTTTAGTTTCATGCGGAATACCTAGATTGATTCACATACGTTCGCAATGACAAAAAGTACTTGACAAAATATATCAAACATTCTATTCTAATAATAGAAAAGCATTCATAAAGGTTATATTCACCTGTGGATAAGCTGTTAATTATCTTTAACAGCTCTCTACAATTGATTGACATTTTGTCAATAATATGATATCTTTATTAACGAAGCAGTTCTTTAACATATACATACACGACATTAATTTTTTCATAATTAATAAATTTGTTGTTTTGTATATTATGTTCACCTTGTATATCAATTATGGTATTCAGTGTGAACATAATATGTATTGTGTTCACTATTGAAAAGCTCGATAGTCGAGCATAATAAAAACAAAATAATAACTTAAAACAATTAATCATGAAAAATTTAACATTCTTATTCACCTTTATAGTGACAGTACTTATGAGCTTAAAAATGACGGCTCAATTCAACCACACAACAGACGGGAACTTTAAAGTTATCTCAAAATGGGATTACTATGTGAAAAATTCTAAAGGTGAAAATGTTTTACCTTTACAGTTAACTTCTACGGGAGTTATTTCAAACAAATTGCTTGGAAACAAACAATCTTATTTAAGCAATATTCGTAATGGTAACATTTATGATGTTGTAAACAATAAGCAAATTGAAATGATGTCTTCAAAAGATACATTCTTGGCGTTTAAACATGCAGGTGCTAACCCAAATTGGGGAAAAATACCTACAATTGAAACGTTATTGTGGAAATATACAGACGATTCAAAAAATGACCCTGAGTTTCCTTGGAAACTTATTGAGTGCAATAATGAAACTAAAATTTCACAAACTCAAATAGAATATGTACATCTTGATGTACCAGGTAAAACTGGAGCAACTGGAGCAACTGGAGCAACTGGAGCAACTGGAGCAACCGGAGCAACTGGAGCAACCGGGATTAATTGTTGGGATCTTAATATGAATCATGTAGATGATCCAAACGAAGATATTAACAATGATGGTTACTTTAATGTTCTTGATTGCCGAGGTCCAGCTGGACCACGTGGTAAACAAGGTATTGCTGGAATTGACGGTAGAGATGGTGCTGATGGAATTGATGGAAAAAATGGAATTGACGGTAGAGATGGAAAAAATGGAATTGACGGTAGAGATGGTTACAATGGCCGCGATGGTCAATATAATAATTACTACCAACAACCTATTTTACAACAATATCAACAACCTATTTTACAACAATATCAACAACCTATTTTACAACAATATCAACAACCTATTTTACAACGTTATCAACAACCAATCAGCTATTCTCGTTTTGAGGATTGTTATAATGATGGTTATGGTTACGATAATGGATACTTTAACGAAAACGGTTTCCGCATTCGTTTAGGGTTGAACATTGGCTGGAATTCTGGTTACAATCAAAGCTACAATGACTATTGCAATCAAGGTGGTTATGAGCCAGGTTATCAAAGTTATTATAATTACTACAACAAGGTAGTAACGACAAATAACTATTACACAGATAATTCAAATCCAAA
>JAJOLB010000037.1 GCA_021129535.1 Minisyncoccota bacterium | reverse complement strand
GACAAATCAGTTTTCAGAAATCCCTGTAAACCTTCAAAGCTACCATTCGTTAAGTCTGCGCGAATAGGGTTTCCAACAACTTCTACCTTAAAATGATGTTTTTCTGGTATGTATTTTTTTGATTCTGGAAATGCTAGTAGAATTTTATGTGCAACACTGGCAACTATTTTATTTGCTAAACCAAAACCAATAGTCTGTTCATGGATAATAATAGGAATTCGCAATAACCATGCAGCAATAACCACAGGAACTGAAACAAAACCTCCTGTTGAAAAAACTTTTTCAGGTTTTGTTTTTAGGAGAAAAAACAATGATTGCCATGCTCCATATTCCACACGAAAAATATCAATAATATTTTTTACAATATTTCCAAAACTAATACCACGTCGCATCTTCCCCGATGCTATTTTTTTAAACTTAATTCCTAAATCAGCTGCTGCATTTTTCTCGAAATCAGACGAGCCAATCCAAATCAATTTTTTAGTTTTCAGCAACTCCGGTGTAATCGCACGAATTGGTGCAATATGCCCACCAGAACCACCACCAGTAACAACAATATTATTCATATATACAGTATAGCAAAAAAAATTGAAAAATCTTTTATCAACAACTCTGCGGCAAGACGAGGGGGAATTTTTTGTTTTAAAAAATAAAGATTTATATTATAGTCTTTGGAATAGGCAAAACTAAAACACCGAATTGGTGTTTTTTACTTACAAGATTTTCCTCTAGAGGCAACTCTTTTTGATTCAATTGACCCAGCAAATCCAGTATTATCTGCGCAAAAATATTTATTTCCTAAATATAATTTTGTATAGTACGTATAATTTTGACCAGAATTTGATGTTTTAAACTCTAACCTATAATCAGATTTTCTTGTTGAATATTTTTCTGATGATTTTATTGCTCCAGAATAAGAATTATTACCCAAATAATATAGCTCTGCAGTTACACGACCTGATGAAATTTTTGCTTTTACAGCAGCATCTCTTGCTTTTATTTTGGCATCTTCCAAATTATATTTTACATACTTTGAAATAATATTGATTACTTTTGATATGTAGTCTTTCAGATCATCAAATAAATCCATAGATTCATCAAGAAATTCTTTTCTATTTATTTCTTTTTCAAAATATTCTTTTTCTAAATCCAAGTAATCCTTATATACATCAAGCGACTTGTTGTAATATTTTTTAATACTTCTTTTTTCCTTTGAGGTTAATTCTTCTGAGTTGAGCAGAGAAGGTTTTTTATTATTCATTATTTCTTGAAAAACTTTTTCAATAGATTGCCTTTCCTTGGTCTGCTTTTCACTAAATTCACTAAGACTTAGTTGTGGTATTTTTTGAGCATTCCTAACAATAGAATTTATAAGAAAATAGTTGACCACACCTTGATATCTTTTTTCTATATCAAAATTTCCATTTTTAGTGTTGAAAGTATTTGTCTTTTGGTCTTTTGTCTCCTTATCAAAAAAATCTTGTAATTCTGGATCTAGCTTATTATTTATACTTTTCTTACAAGAATTATTCAATGCAGCTCTTGTTTTTGGACCAACAATTCCATCAGCTTTTGTTTTTAAAAACGTTTGCATTCTTTTAATGGATGCTGTTGAGATTGGACCAAGTTTTCCATCTTCTTTTCCTGATGAAAAACCAAGTCGGTTCAAGTGCCTTTGTAATAGATGAGCTTGTCTTACGGTACCTTTTGTATAGGAATGATAACGTCCATTGTATGCACCTGCACGCAAGTTCTGTGTTAAGCGTTCAGATTGTGGACATAATTCATTACTTGTAAAAGGTAAATTGTATTCTGACGCAAATACAGGAATTGATAAAAATACTGCTAATATAATAATTATTTTTTTCATAGTGTTTTTATTATATCACGAAAAGAGTATACTTACATATATGAATAAAGATAAAAACTTGGCAGTTCTCATTGATGCCGATAATATCCCATCAGGATATATAAAAGAAATGATGGAGGAGATTGCAAAATATGGAAACCCAACGGTAAAACGAATCTACGGAGATTGGACAAAACCTCAAGTAACAAAATGGAAAAATATTTTATTGGAAAACGCCTTGAACCCTATTCAGCAATATGGATATACGACAGGGAAAAATTCTACAGATTCAGCCATGATTATTGATGCGATGGATATTTTATATTCAGACAAAGTCGACGGATTTTGTATTGCATCATCAGACAGTGATTTTACGAAGCTTGCCATGCGATTACGAGAAGCTGGGAAATTAGTCATTGGAATTGGAGAAAAGAAAACGCCAAATCCATTTATTGTTGCATGTGACAGATTTGTTTATTTGGAAATTTTGAAAAGCCAAGAAATAGAAGAATCGTCAGAAACAACAACTGACAAAACAAAGAAAAAAATCAAAGCAAATAAATCAATCGACAAGGTAACGTTAAATCTCGTGCGAACTATTCGACTAACCATTAATGATTTATCAGATGATGAAGGTTGGGCGTACCTAGGTGATGTTGGAAATCTTTTGCAAAAGAAAATGCCAAACTTTGATTCACGAAACTACGGTTTTCCAAAACTTACAAAATTAATTTCATCTACGAAAAAATTTGAAGTAGAAAAACGCGAAAACCAAAAAGGTGCATTGAAATTAATTTATGTAAAAAATAAATAGAAATAAAAAAACACCGAAAGGTGTTTTTTTATTTATGTGCATCAAAATACACATATAAGACAGGAAATACAACCAAGGTCATAACCGTAGACAAGGACAATCCAAATATAATTGCCCATGCTAGACCTGACCAAACAGGGTCAGTAACAATGGTTAAGTTTGCCAATATCGTTGTTAACGACGTTAACATAATCGGCCTTAATCGCACTCTACCAGCCTCAATAAGGGCGTCTTTATGGTCAATTTCAGGATTAGACTGCACAAGCTCTGTAAAGTGCTCTAAATACAGAATTGCATTATTTACCACAATTCCAATCAAGGCAATGAACCCAATCAAGGCCGTTGCAGTTAGATACACATTAAAGAAAATATCTAAAAACGTGAACCCAATTAATATTCCCATTAGACCCAGTGGAATGGTAACCATAATCAAACCAGGAACAATAAATGATTTATATTGTGCAACCAATATTGCATAAACCAAAAACAGTGCAGCAATCATCGCAATACCTAAATCACGGAAATTGTTCAAGGTCATATTCCATTCCCCATCAATTTTCAATTCATAACTATCACCATTAATATGTTCGATACTGAAACTATTAAGGCTTGTTTGTTTTACTTCAAAACCTTCTAGTTCTAATTTTTTTAGAATTTTAAAAGTATCAAGAACCACATATACAATTGAACGATTATCAACCTCACCTGTTATAAACGTATATGGTGCAGAGTTTTTTTCGTAATACGTATCATCGTTTTTTGTATGTTTTATATTTGTAAATTCAGAAACCGCAACAAGTTTTCCAAAGCTATTTGGAATTTTCATTTCTAAAATATCATCAATACTTTTTCGTTCTCTTCGTGGTAATGAAATTTCAATTTGTGCATATTCGCGTTTTCCATTATGGAATTGCGAGAATGAATATGCGTCAGTAGATGTTTGGAAAAGTGCGTAAAGCATGTCCATAGAAATACCTAATTCTTGTGCGTAATCTTGATCAACATCAATGACAATACGTTCAAATGATTCAGCCTGAGATGAGTCAATATCAACAAGCCCTTTTACTTCTGATAACTTTGTCTTAATCTCTGAGCTGATATAATTTCTACCTTTTTCATTTTCACCAAATACCTCCAAAACAAAGGTTGCCTGAACAGGTGGACCTGGTGGATCTTCGAGAACTTTTACAACAGTGTGTAAAGGTAAATCAATCGAGTTTATTTCTTTTCTTATCTTTGAAGCAAGCTTAATCGAGCTTTTATGTTTATCATTAAAATTAACTCTGATAGTTGATTGGTGAGATTCGCTTCTGTTTTGTACCCCTTTGAACAAACCATTAAAATCTGGAATCGGTGCAGTACCTGTAAATATTTGTATAGATTTTACATCCGAAACAGTATTTATTTTTTCAATAATTTTATCTGTTTCTATTTTTGTTTTTAAAATATCTGTCCCCGTTGGTAAATCAACATGTACGTATAACTGATCTTTATCAGCTTTTGGTAACATTTGGAAATGAACAAGCTTGAACATTGGTAACATCAAACTAAGAACAAATAAAACTAACAAGCCAAAAAGAATTTTTTTAGATGTTTCTCTATTCTTCAAAATTACAGATATTTTTTTCTCATACCATCCTGATATTTTTTTGAATAAATTATCTAGAATTGGCTTACTTTCTTTTTTCTTTTTCTTGAAAGATTGATATGCCAAAAATGGCGTAATTACAAATGCCGTTAATAGTGAAATAGTTAAAGCAACAGGAACAAAAAATGCAATTGGACCCATATATGGACCCATCATTCCTGATATAAATTTTACAGGAAAGAAAACAACTACTGATGTTAATGTAGAAAGAACTAGCCCAACACCAACCTGCCCAACAGCAGAAACAGTATTCTTTCTGAGTGAAATTTCTGGATTATTTTTTATATTTCTATAAATATTTTCCACCACGACAGTGGCAGAATCAACCAGTAAACCGAGCGACAATATTAACGCAAAAAGTGTAATTCTATTTATTGTTTGTCCTGCTAAATAACCAGGAATAAAAACAAGTAAAAGAATAATTGGAATGGCCCCCATAACAATCAATGCAGATCTACCTGATAAAAATAAATATAGAATAATTCCAATAATTCCAATTGAAATTAATAGATTCATCATTAATCCATTAATCTCTTTATTTGCCACCTTTCCATTATCTCTAAGAATTTTTACATTCAATACGTCACTCTCAGATTTAAATATTTTTTCTGCCTGAGATTGAATTTCTTTTGAAACAACAGGAGCACTTGAACCTTTCTTTTTAGAAAATGAAATAAAAACGTTTTGATAATTTTGTGAACTCTTTTCGTTATATTCTGTGAAACTGTCTTTTTCTGAATACCCAACATAAACATGTGCAAGGTCAGATAAATGAATACCTTTTGCGATAGAGATATTTTTTACAGAATCAACATCAAAAAAAGTATTATCAAGTTCGAGCGAAATTTTTCTATAACCAGTTTTTAAATCAGGAGAAATTTTTCGTTGATTGTTTTTCTCAAGAATTTGAATAATTTGAGGTAATGAAATACCCAGTGAATCAATTTTTGTAATATCTAATTCAACAACTAATGCTGGAGCTTGCCCACCATACACGATAACTTGAGATACATCATTTATACGTTTAAGCTCATCAATATGTTCGTATATTTTTTCTCTAATTTTATTTTGATCTAAATTATCTGAACTAACATTCAATGTAACAATTGGAACATCATTAGGGTTAATTGATTTAATATATGGATTTGAAATACCTGGTTTTCTAATCTCAGTATTCTCCATTATTTTTGTAAATAATTTTGTTTTTGAATCTTCTTCATTTTCTCCAACATGAAAAAGTGCTGTTACCAATGACATTCCACCTCCGATTGATTGCGACTGAACCTCATCAATTCCTGGAATTTCTTTAATGGAATTACTTAAACTTTGACTTACAAAATTTTTTACATCTTGAGCTTTTGCCCCCCTATACTCTGTTGCAACGACAAAGGCAGGCCTTATTACCTCTGGATTATATTGTTTCGGTGTTGAGATATACAACATTGAACCAACGATAATTGCAGAGAATAGTACGATAATTGATAGCGGAATATTACTTGTAAAAACATGTGCAATATATCCAAAAAAATTGTCATATTGTTTTTCAGTCCCCTTATTCATATTGCCCTGTGATTAAGTGAGGCAAGTTAATAACATCATTACAAATTGCATTAGATTTATTTATCCAGTATCCATCCTTATCCTCATCTTGAATATCAATTAAAATACTCTTGTTTGAACAATTTATAAATGGACCATCATAACCAAAACCTACAAAATCACTTTCAATATAGAGTTGATTTTGTATATTTTTTGCAACTATTTTTGCAACGGTTCCTGGAATTAATTCTAATTCTATTTCATCCGTAAAAGTAAAAGAAACTTTTAAGTTTTGAGAACCATCGTGTGAACTTTTTATTATTGATGAAATTTCACCTTTATAAATTACATCTTCTATGTGAATATCTACCTCTTGACCAACAACAAGATCTCTTGATTGTGAAATTGAGAGATACGAAACTAGCTCTAGCTCAGGAGAGCTCATATCAAAAATCCCAACAGATGGAGAAACTAATCTTCCAGCATCAATATTTTTTTTATAAATTAAACCATTGAATGGTGCCTTTATATATGTTTTTGATAAGGCTATTTGAGACACCTCCAGAGATAGTAATGATTGAGATATAAGCTTTTTTTGATGACTTATATCTTCAGGTGCAATTGTCCCTTGTTTTACCGCAAGACTTTTCCCTGCTTGAGCTGAATTGTAATTATTTTTTGCTGAAACATATTGTGAACTTCGTGTATTTGGAACTGGAATAGTCCAGTCTTTATTTCTATCAAAACCTTTTGGAAAAACTATCTCTAAACCACATGAACCAAATGGAACTGGATACTCTGTCGATACTGAAGCCCTTGATGTTTCTAATCCAGAAATACGCATTGAGGCACCAGAATCTGTGTTGGATTTATAAATATCAATTATATATTCCCCTTCTGCTTCACAATGATAATTTCCTGAAATAGTTGGAGCAACATCATCATCATTATAATCATCTGTATAGGCTTTCAAATCAGTGTTAATATAAGCATTTTTTAAACTTTTAATATTGCTTTTTTGCGTATCAATAATCCTAGACAATGTTGAATTTTTATCAGAAAGTTTGTTATTGTTCTGCATTTTCTTTAACTGAATCCTTGCAGAATCAAGTCTTATCTGTGCATTTTTAACAGCAAGCCTTTGGTTAACATTTTCAAGTCGAGCAAGAACTTTTCCTTTTTTAACCTCTTGGCCTTCTTTTACAAGGACTTGTTTTAAAAGACCTGATGTTTCAGGGTAAATGGTAATATCATCCACTGATTCAATTTTTGCAGAAAATTCATTTTCTTTATTTCTTGAATTTTCAGATAATGAAAAAGTTCTTTGTGCAACCTCTTCTGGTTTTTGTTTTTCTTCTTTCTCTTTAAAA
>JAJOLB010000050.1 GCA_021129535.1 Minisyncoccota bacterium | reverse complement strand
AGAAGACAAAAACATCTCCATATGAAAGTTTTATGGAGAATTATACTGTCAAAGAGTCATCAAAAATTAGAAAAGGAGAAGGTATCTATCACGCCTTGATGCGACAAACAGGAAACGACAAAGCTCGTGTAATGGCATTACTGAAAAAACATGATTATATTAAATACGATTCTGCTGGAAAACTTATCAAAGATGTCCGTGTAAAGGATGGAGTGGGCGCAGCCTACGACCTCGTAAGCATTAATGGAAAGGAAACTATTATTGAATCAGTAAATGGTAATCCGTGTCATTCTGATGAATTTGATGTTGTTGAGGTTAAAAAGGCATGTGATGCCAATGACCTGACAACAGGTAAATTAGAACGACAGGAATATGTACATTCATATGCAGAACGTCCGCGCGTTGCTGTGCGTGTGCCAGATGAGGTTGCCAGAGAATATGAATATTTACCTCATCAAGATGAGATACCTACCCATACGATAGAAAAACAAGATATTATCAATACAGAATATATTAAACCAGAACCTGAAATTAGGTACGTAAATAAATATATTAAATCAGAACCTGAAATTAGGTACGTAGATAAATATATTAAATCAGAACCTGAAATTAGGTACGTAGATAAATATATTGAACGACCAGCCCCTCAGGAAAAAATTACTCCAAAAGTTAGGGAAATGGTGAAACAAGGGAGAACCCGTGAGTTAAGAAAAATGGAGGAACGAGGTGAAATAAAGACAAAAAAGAAAAAAGGAAGATTCTGGAAATGGTTAGGGCGTTTGGGAACTGACCTATTAGCAAATGAAATTTCGTACCAAATTCACAAGGGTGATCGTGGGCAAGATATTATTGTTTGTGAATATCCAATTGAATACCCGATTCAAACAGATGAGCATACTAACCCAATTGAAACAGATGAGCAGACTGACCCGATTGATGGAAATCATAATCCCGCCAATGGAGAAGATGGTAATACAGGAAATACAAACGAGGAAGTAAGTGATGGACGTAAGGGTGGCAGAGGTAGACGTACTGGAAATGGTGAATCTGTTCCAGATGATTTGGATGGAAAAAGTCAGAGAAACACAAATACTAGACGGACAGACTCACAGAGAACAGGTAATGGTAGCAGAGGTAGACGTACTGGAAATGGTAAATCTGTTCCAGATGATTTGGATGAAAGAAGTCAGAGAACACGTAATTCAGGTCGTGCTCGTACCCAAAAAGAATTATATGAAAGAGAAATTTCACAATTAAAAAAAGAGAGAGTTAAGCGGAATATAAATTCTCGAAACAGCACATCCACCAGAAGAACATCAACAAGAAGTACACGAGGAACAACTTCATCTTCACGAAGTGGAACACAAAGAACAACCTCTACTGGTAAAAGTGGTGGTGTTAGAGGGCGAAGTAATCGATCAGGTAGGTAATAATTAATATTTAACATATCAACATACAACATGGATACAAAACAAAATCTAACACTCGACGAGGTAATTGCAGAATCATTTGATTTTTCAGAATACTCAGACGAGGAGAAAAAAACAATTATAGACGAAACATCAGGGATGATTATGGAAACATCATTATTACGTTCCTTGAATGATGGTGGAACCGAGGTTCAGGAAAAATTTAATGACCTTATTGATGGAGAACCAGATGATGAGGCTATGTCAAAATTTATTTCTGAAAACCTTCCTAATTTTTCAGATGTTGTTATAGAAGAAATAAAACTTCTGAAAGAAACAGCAAAAAACGAAGAGTAGAAAAAACAACATTTATAATGTTGTTTTTTTATTGCGATACATGCCTCTGTTCGTCTTTCTGAATTTATTTCAGAATCCAGAGCTGTGTAGTGATATTTAGATTCTGAAATAAATATATAGAATACCTTTTTTGTAAACGAAAAAATCGCTAACTAAAAACCCCATTAGAAAACGCATTATAATTAATTATAATGCGCCACCTTTAAGGTGATTTTTTATTTTATTTTTTTTAAAGGTGTTACTTTTATATTCCCAACAAGAGTATCACCAAGTAATATTCCTATGATTTTTTCATAATCCTTTTTTAGGATATTCATTTTCCCGATTGATTTTCTATTTTTATAGGTGATAGAAATTTCAACTCTTTTGATATCCATTTTTTCTAGGTCATATGGAGATATTACTGACTCACCGCCATAACCTCCTCCTGCATTATTGTGTGAGCCTGTTATTTCACCTTGTTCATTATTGTGACCACTTGTCACTTTTTGCTTGCAAGAATTTAAAGTTAAAAAAAATACTGCACTAATGATTACTACTATTAAATTTTTCATGGTTTTTGTTTTAAGATTATTATTTAGTTTATTTGAAAATTTTATCTATAATTTTTATATACAAAATTTTCAAATAAACCTTACCTAAAACAAGTAAAGAACTAACTTACTATAAATATATCATATGTAGAATATTTGTCAAGCACTTTATATTTTATTTACTCATAATATAATAATCCTATGAATGACTATTTAAATGGATTAAACGAACAACAACACAAAGCCGTAACATTTCCCTTGGGTAAACCGTTATTGGTGGTTGCTGGTGCAGGAACAGGAAAAACAAAAACCCTGACATCTCGTGTCGCCTATTTGATAAAGGAAAAAAACATCGTTCCGTCACAAATTTTAGCGGTGACCTTTACGAACAAGGCAGCCCGCGAAATGTGGGAACGTGTCGAGCAAACGGTTGGAAGAACGTTATTAGAAGGATTTAAGGTGAATGGCGGAGCCAGAGAGAATGCCCTGGGGTATAAACCTATTGGGAAAACATTTCACTCGCTCGGCGTACAAATTCTACGTGAACAGCACGAGAAAATTTCAGTCAATAAATATTTTAAAATTTTAGATACTGATGATAAAAAATCGTTGGTAAAACAGGCAATGAAATTTCATGACATCGACCCAAAGGTTTGGGAGCCACGAAAAATTTCATCAGTAATTTCCCGTGCAAAGGGTGATGGAAAAACCTGGGAAACTTTTAAGGAAAATAAAAACCCCTTAACAGGTATTTCAAAACTTGTATGGGAAAAATACGAGGAACTAAAATCAGCAGAATCAGCCTTTGATTTTGACGACCTACTATCAGAGACCTATTTCTTATTAAAAAATAATGCCGAGGTTTTGGAATATTATCAGAAACGTTGGAAATATATTTTGATTGATGAATATCAGGATACGAATACGATTCAATATAAAACTATCCGTTTGTTGGTTGGAGAGAATAAAAATATATTTGTCGTTGGTGATGGAGACCAAAATATTTATTCTTGGCGTGGTGCTGATATGCGAAATATTTTGAATTTTGAAAAGGATTTTGTCGGTGCAGAAACAATTATTTTAGAAACGAATTATCGTTCAACAAAAAACATTCTATCCGCAGCACACGAAATTATTTCAAAAAATACCCAACGTGTTGAAAAGGTCCTACGAACAGACAAAGGTGATGGAGACAAAATCATCTATTATGAAGGCTTCTCTGGGAAATCAGAATCGTCATGGGTTGCAACTCAGGCAAAAAATTATATAGACACAGGAACAGAACCGCGCGACATTGCTGTGCTATTTCGAACAAATTTTCAATCTCGACTATTAGAGGAGGCATTTCTCAATAAAATGATTCCTTATCAGGTTGTGGGAACAAAATTCTTCTCCCGAAAAGAAATCAAACATGTTATGGCATATTTGCGTGCAGCCTTGAATCCAGAATCATTATCTGATATTAAACGAATTATAAATGAACCAAAACGTGGTATTGGAAAGGTATCTGTAATTAAAATTTTTGCGGGACAAACAGACGCATTACCTGCAAAGGCGCGAAATTCTTATGAACAATTCCAAACATTATTAATGTTGATTGCAAACCATGCCAAGACACATCTACCATCAGAAACTATTAAATTCATTATTGAACAGTCTGGATTTAAACGTGTACTTTCTGCCGGTAGTTCTGATGACGTTGAACGACTGGAAAACATGCAGGAATTGGTAACCTATTCTGCAAAATACGATACAGCGGAAAAACCATTTGAAACATTTCTAGAAGAGGTCGCATTGTTATCTGACCAGGATTCACTAGGTTCAAATAAAAAAGACAGCAATACCGTAAAATTAATGACCATTCATGCATCAAAAGGTCTCGAATTCAAACATGTATTTGTGGTTGGGTTAGAGCAGGGCTTATTTCCGAGCGACCGTGATGATTCGAAAAACAAACACGAGGACGAAGAAGAACGTCGTTTATGTTACGTAGCGTTCACACGTGCAAAGAAAGTCTTACACGTATCATATGCAAAAATGCGAACCATTTACGGACAGCAACGGATTAATGAACCGTCAGAATTTTTACGTGATTTGCCAGATGATATTTTGGAATTTGATGTTTCTTCATTTGGTGGTGGAACATCTGTCTATGTTGAAAATGATACATACATAGATGATAATGGTGATGAAAAAACATCATATTTGAGTTTTTAAATAGTTGAAAATCACAGTCGTGGTTTTTTTGTTTTGTTAATTTGGTATGCTGTAAATATGAATCAACCCTATCTTCCAGCAAAAAAATCACTTGGACAAAACTTCCTCAAATCTAAAAAGGCACTATCTCAAATGATAAGGGCTACAAATGTTACAGAGCATGATCTCGTTATCGAGATTGGACCAGGAAAGGGTGCGCTGACACGACCGCTACTGGAAACAGGTGCACGTGTTATTGCCTTTGAACTGGATAAACGGATGATTGATTATTTACAGACTGATTTATCTGAATATATTAAATCAGGACAATTAGCATTAATTCATCAGGATGTTCTTGAAATTGATATGGCAGATTTTTTTGGAAAATTCGAGGCTTATAAACTTATAGCAAATATTCCCTACTATATTACCAACGCTATTATTAGAAAATTTTTAGAGACAAAATACCAACCAACAAACATGTGTTTATTGGTTCAAAAGGAGGTTGCAGAGCGTATTGTTTTTCGTGATGGAAAACAAAGTCTTTTAGCTCTCGCTGTTGCGGTATACGGAGATGCAAAATATATCGCAAAGGTAGATAGAAAATATTTCTCCCCAAACCCAAAGGTTCATTCAGCCATTATTCATATCGGAAACATTTCAACAAAAAAAATCGGCAACGAGAAACGACAAAAACTATTCTTTGAAATTATTCGTGCAGGATTTGCCCATAAACGTAAAAAGACTATTCGTAATCTAGAAAAAATTGCTGATAAAAAAATATGGACTGAAATTTTTGCAGAGCTAGAAATTGATGAAAATACACGTGCCGAAAAATTAGATCTTAATAAATGGCTAAATATTCTTGGTCTATTTGAACAAAAGACATAATTACGTTATAGTAAACATATCGAAAAAATGATGACTTCATCATTTTTAATTTCGAGAATTTAATAAAAACTTTTATTTAAAAGTTAAAATAAAATAACAAAAATATGATAGATTTAAAAACACTACAAGAGACCCTAGGTCAAATTGAAGAAGAAAAAGGAATACCTCGAGAAAAAATTCTTGATGCTATTCAGTCTGCATTAGCAGCAGCATATAAACGTGATTACGGAACACGTGGACAGGTTATTCGCTCACATTTTAATCCTGAAACAGGTGATCTGGAATTTTTCCAGGTGAAAACTGTTGTTGATGACACTTTGGTAAAACCAGCATTAACCAAGGAGCAATTAGCAGACCCAGAATTCGAGGAAGAAGTAAACGAAGAAGATGAACGGGTACGATTTAATATCGAACATCATATGTATGTTGCAGATGCACAAATGATGCGTGCTGGTGCAAAATTAGAGGATGAAATTATTTTCCCTCTTGATAATCCTTTATTAGAAGAAGATTCAGAATTTGGACGCGTTGCTGCTCTTACAGCAAAACAGGTTATTATAGGAAAAATTCGTGACGCAGAAAAGGAAATAAAGCTTGCTCGTTACGAGAAACTTATTGGAACGGTTCTTACAGGAACTATTCAAAAAATTGTTGCAGGACGTTTATTTATTGAACTTGCCCCACGAACCATTGGTGTTGTTGAAAAGGAGGAACAGGCATCAGGCGAATGGTATCGTCCTGGCGATGCTGTAAAGGTTTATTTAATGTCAGCCGAGGCTGGTCCACGTGGTGTATTGTTGAATCTTTCACGGAAAAGTCCAGAAATTATTCGTGAATTATTCAAGATAGAGTCACCAGAGATCGCAACAGGAACCGTAGAAATAAAGGCCGTCTCACGAGAAGCTGGGGACCGAACAAAAATGGCAGTATACAGTAATGACCCAGATGTTGATCCAATCGGAGCCTGCGTTGGGCAACGTGGCTCTCGTATTAATGCCGTTACCAATAATCTTGGAAACGAAAAGATTGATATTATTGTATGGTCAGAGGATCCATTATTGTATGTTGCTAATGCATTAGCGCCAGCACAGGTAATTGATATCGAGGGTGACCTTGATAAAAAAGAGGCAAAGATTATTGTAGCCGAGGATCAATTATCGCTCGCTATTGGTAAATCAGGACAAAATGCTCGTTTAGCAGCACGATTAACGGGTTGGAAAATTGATATTTCAGGAACAGCAGAACATCCTGATTTAGAAGTTGAGACCGAAAACACCCCAGATGAAAAAACAGATGAAGGTTTTGGTTCACTTAAAGACTTAAAGGGTGCTATTAAAAATGCTCAAGATGCTGAAAATACAGATGATGCAGATTCAAAGGAATCTACTGAATAGTAATATTTTCAAAAAATATTTAAATAAAAAAACGCATATGCGTTTTTTTATTATAAATACTGGTAATTTGTCATTCCTCAATAAGCTTTGTCATTGCAAATCGTTATGGGGTTTTTGTAAACAAAAACCCCATAACGATTTGCAATGATAGGGTGAATGTTCTTTTCATCACTTTCTATTGCACCATATTCCCAAAACATGGTATACTTCTGACATATTACTCTATTGAGTAATCATCTATTATTATGAAAAAAAATATACTATCATTTATTAAAAATACCTATACAAAATCATTTGTATTAGGTTTGGCATTATCATTTATTATTGGTTTTAGTGTGCAATCTGTTGTTGCATCAAGTCAAACATCAAAATTTATCCCAGAACAATCAGGTTTGATAAATAAAATTGGTTCGTTAACTATTGGTTCCAGCACCTCAGCTTCGTGGATTAACCCAGATTCTGCAAATGCACGACCAGAATGTCTGACATCAAAACCAGGTACCGAAAACGAAACATGTCTTGATGTTCAGGGTGCAGGAGCCTTTTCAAAACTTATGGTTTTGGATATGCCGACATTTATTACTGATACACTTTTCCTTAATAATGATGGGAATAGCTCTACTATTTCTGGTCTTCCGACAGGACTTGTTTTAGAAAATACAGGTGGAAATGACAGCATTATGGCAACAAGCCTACAATTAAATGATGCTTCAGGTGACCCTGCACCCGTAAACACGACAAACATGCGTGGTCTATGTGCAAATAATGCAGGTGAATTTTATCTTTGCTCATGGTGGTAACAAAAACATTCAAGACATAGTAATTGGTGATGTTTTGAAGGGTCAAACGTCAAATAATACCGTTCTAGGATTCCACCAACCAAAACTTGGTGATAAAGAACTCTACTCGTTTAACGATGGTGAATATTTTGTAACCGCAGAACATCCATTTATGACCATCGATAGATGGAAGGCTA
>JAJOLB010000048.1 GCA_021129535.1 Minisyncoccota bacterium | reverse complement strand
ATAGTTCGAGAAAATTAATCTCTATTTAATATATTAATTTTCTTTTACTTTTTGGCTTTACCCCCAATGTAATAGTATCACCGCTAGAGGCGGTAACTTCTCCATCTACTTTTGTGCTTTCAGATTGAGCTACTTCTGACTTATCCAAGGTTTATATTAAGTCTGTAAATAAATCTCTTCGCTCCTTGCTCAATTTTTTTATATTTGAGTTCTTCATATATCAATTATATCATTTCCATTGATGACTTTTGTATTATAAAATATATACTTAGTTCATATGATGAAACACTACAAAAAGTTTAGTGAATATACTAAACCAGAATTATTTAAACTCTTTCTCGGTATTGCTGCGATAATTTTACTATTTGTTTACTTAAATGGTTTAATTGCTGCTGCATTAACTTTCTTGATATTTAAAGCTACTGAAAAAATAACGTATAAGACAGTTGATATTGAAGATATTGATACTTACCTTGAAAAGAAGAAGCAAGAAATGGATCACGGAGCTTTTGTAAAAATGGTTAGTCAATTAGAAGCGGAGTCACGATCTGAAATTAAAATGTCAAAAGTTAGAACTTCTCTTACTGCAAAAAGTAGAAATAAGAACATTAAAAAAGCAGAAAATGTTAATGAAAAATTAAAAGACTATCTTTCAAAATTAAAATAGTCTTTATTTATAGTATTCTATACCCTACATGTGGTACTAAAGATAACTTAAATTGTTATTCTATAAGTGCTTTTTGTATATATTCATTGTTTTGGTAATAAGACCAAAAGGCTACGAGATAGTCTTTTAATTGGTTCGTTAACTCACGATGTGTGTCCACCAAAATAAAAAACACTTTTAGTGTTTTTTATTTTTCCTTATTATGAAAAAGTATTTTAGCAATTCAACAACAATTAAATAAACAAATGAGAATAGTACGAGATACATTACCTCTACTAAACTAAATATTTCTAGCTTTAATATTGAACGCAGTGGACTCCAAAATATCGCCAGTGACAGCAAACCAAGTCCTGCCAAAACAGATAGATTCAAATATTTATTTGCAAATACTTTTGTCTTTAAAATTGAATTTTCTAAGTCTGTTAATGCATACGCAACAAATGCAAAATTTAATGATAAGGCCAAGAACATCAATGATTGAATTTTTGCAGTTTCAAATCCAGATTTCCACAAGAATAAGTAAAGTCCTAATAATAATAACCCATCAAAAATTCCCAACAAGAATGTTAATTTTTTAACCTTTTTTGTTAAAATATTTGAATCCACCTTTCCTGATTTTGTAGATTTTTTATTTTCACCAAAAATAAATGCAAAATTGATAAGGCCTTCCTCTACGATGTTTGCCCATAGAATATGAACAGCTAAAAATGGCATAGGTCCACCCAACAGCATAGCAAATAGAATTACAATAATCTCTGAAAACGATGATGATAACAAATAAACAACTGTTTTTCGCAAATTTTTAATAACATTTCGAGCCTCATCAATAGCAGTTAAAATTAATGAAAAATCATTTTTTACAAGAACCAAGGATGCTGCCTCACGAGCAGCCTCCGATGCATTGGCAAAGGTAATTCCAATATCCGCCATGGATAGTGCCAATACATCATTTACACCATCACCTGTCATTGCAATCCTGTGTCCATTTTCTATAAATGTTTCAGCAAGCTTAAGTTTGCTTTTTGGACTAACACGTGCGAAAACTTTTACATCTTTGCATATCTTGTACAATTCATCTTTTGATAATCTATCAATATCAGAACCCTCTAAACATAGAGAATTTTCAGAACTTATTAATCCTGATTTTTTTGCCACCTCTATGGCAACCTCTTTTGAATCCCCTGTGATCATTATTAAATTTAAATCCATGTCTTTTACAACGGACAAGGTTTCGTGAACAGAATCTTTTAATGGGTCTAAAAATGAACCAAATCCAGAAAATTCAATATCATCTAGTGTTAATTTATAAGTATCAATATCAATATTTGAATCAACATTCTTATAAGCAAAAGCTAAAAATCTATTTTCTGAATTTTGTTCCTTATGGAGAAAATCTCTGTATTCTTTTCGACTATCATCTGACAGGTTTATAGATTTTTCTAGAATTTTTTCACCAGCACCTTTTATAAAAACAAACATTTTCTTTGTTCTTTTTTCTTGTACTAATTTTGCAAAAAATCTTTCCTCTGAGGAGAAGGGTAATATTTTAAGTGTTTTATACTTACTCTCAATGTCCATATGCTTCCCTCCATTTTTTTCTAACTTATGAACAATCGCGATATCCATCTCGTCACCGACAAATTGTTTGTTTTTAAAATCATAGGATACATCTGACGCTAAATAGGCATATTCTAAAAAAGTGTCTTCATTTATTTTTAGATCTTTATTTAGAAAAATTTTTCTAAGACTCATGTTCCCTTCCGTAAGGGTTCCTGTTTTATCTGTCAAAATAGTATCAATAGATGCCATTGTTTCCGTAGAAACTAAATCTTTTACGAGAATCCCCTTTTTCATTAATCTATACATTGCAACAGACAGTGAAGCTGATACTGACGCCGCGAGCCCTTCTGGAATGGCTGATATCGCAATAGAAACACCCAAGGTAACCAATGCATGCAAAGGTAGCCCAGAATACACACCGCCAATTACAACAAACGCAGTCGCAATTAATGCAATCCCACCAATAAAGAGCGTTAGTTTTTTCATTTTTTCCTCTATACTCGACGGTTTTTTTTGAATTTTTTCTAATTCTACAAGTATTTTTCCAAACTCAGAATTTATACCAACAGCAGTAACAACACCAACAGCTGAACCTCTCTTAATAAGAGTTCCGGAAAATAAAATTTCACTAGGTTCTTTATGTATATCCCTAGACTCTCCTGTAAAGGAGGACTCGTCTATGGAAATAATATTTTCTTCTATGATTTTCATATCTGCAGGAACCTTATCGCCAGCCTGCAGAAAGACTATGTCTCCAACAACAAGCTCATCTGCCTGGATAACTGTTTTTTGTGAATCACGCCTTACCAAAACATCAAACTTTTTTGATTGGTTTAGTTTCTTAAATGTTTTATTTGTTTTTGATTCTTGAAAAATAGAGATAAACATATTTATCAAAACCGCAGCAAAAATAACATAGGTATCTAAATGTTCACCTAAAAAAAGAGTAAAAAATCCAGCAAGAATCAAGATAAGGTTGAGAGGGTTTTTTAATTGTTCAATAAAATAATCTAAGAAATTATTTTCTTTTTTTGACTCAATTTTATTTGAACCAAATTGAGACCTTATTTTTTGGACGTCTACTGACAAGACTCCAGTATCGAAACTTACATGATTTTCTTTTAAAAATTCTATTTTTTTCATATGTCTTATATTATAATGAAAATATCTTTTTTCGCTATTTTTACAAAATATTTTTATTTGTTATATTAGAATTATGAAAAAAATACATTTAAAAATTGCAAAACTTCTTGATAAGTCTGTATCGATCTTTTTACTTATCGCATCAATATCTCTGATTCTTTTTATGGTATTAAAAGTATCCACAGAATTCATTGATTTTACAAATTATGCAGTAAAAATATTATCATCTGACGTATCAGCACGAGGTGACCTTATGGAATTTTTTACAGCAAAACATCTGCATGGGGTAACTCTTATAATTCTACTCGTTAAAGCTTATAAAATTTTGATGTCATATGCAGAAGATCATCATATAGATATTCGTTATATTATTGAAATTGCTGTAATAGGTAGTGTTCTAGAACTATTATTTAACTCATCTGACTATAGCCATGTGATGCAAGTAATATTTTTAATTCTTGGACTAGGTGGAGCTTTAATTTATCACAAGTATTATCAATATGATGAATCAAAAGAATAGAAATGACTACATTATTTATAAAAAAAACTAAAAAATATTTAATTGAAATAAGCCACTCTCGTTATGGATTATGGTTTATTACCTTTATAGCATTTATTGAATCAGCATTTTTCCCTATCCCTCCTGATTTTTTTATCATTCCAATGATTATGGCAAGACCTGATTCATGGAAAAAAATTGCCTTATTTGTTAGTATAGGATCTATACTTGGTTCATTCTTAGGGTACTACATTGGATTTGCATTGTTTGAAAGTGTAGGTGAAATGATTATACATAAGTATAATTTAGCGAGTCAAATGACTGAGGTAGGACTCATCTATAATGATAATGCATTCTGGTCTCTTTTTGTTGCTGCATTCACGCCTCTGCCTTATAAATTATTTACAATTGCTGCTGGTGTATTTAGCGTTAGTTTAATCCCTTTTACAATAGCCTCTGTGCTTGGGCGTGGTTCACGATATGTTCTTGTTCCATACCTAGCATCTCTTGGAGGTAGGTCATTAAGGGTAAATAAATATTTAAAAAAAGCTTCGAAATTAATGTGGTTTTTGGTAATTGTTTTTGTTGGATATATTATTGTAAAATATTTATTTTAGATTTTTATTCTGGTTTAATCGTAAAGATAACCATTTCATTCTGTGAACCCAATCGCATACGTGGACCCCATAATGCCGCACCATCAGATGTGTAAACATGACTCTTCCCTACCTGAAAATAACCATCGCCGTATTTATACATAAAATCCACAAGTTCAGTATATGGCCAAATTTGTCCACCATGCGTATGACCATAGAGTAATAAATCATAGCCTAACTCAGCAGAATATTCTATGTGTTTTGGTTCATGATACAACAAAATTGAAAATCTTTCATTATCGATTTCTACATTATTAATAAGCGAAGTATATTTAGATTTCTGCGTTTGATAATCTATTCCTACGATATCAATTTCATCAAAAGACTCTTTTTGATTTAAAAGCAACCTTACCGAACCTATTTTTTGTAAATATGACAGAATGCGTTCAGGAAAATGATAGAGCTCATGATTTCCACGTTCAAAATACATAGGAACCTTTATATCATTTAATACTAACAAATCTTCCTCTTTATAATTATCAAAATCAACCAAATCGCCTGTAAAAACGACGAAGTCTACATCTTGTTTATTAATTAAGTCTACAACCTCTTTTATATAATCTTTACTGACAGTTCCATGCTGAATATCACTGACCTGTAAAATATTATACTCTCTGGAAACCTTGTCACTGCTAATTTCAATATTTTCTATTTTTATTTCTGCATGGAAATTATACGCTGCATAGAATGAAATAAATAATGAAGCAAAAATACAAAAATACCCAATCCATTTTTTACGTAAAAGGTGTTGATGAGAAAATATTCTTGCAATGCCGTATAGAATCCAATACATAGCTGAAACAAGCACTGAGAAATGCAAAAAACCAAGATAGTAAAATAAAACACGTGTAGCAGGATAATAAAATTCCATCGCGAGAAACATTACTGTAATGTAGAAAATTCCCCAAACAAGAGAAATGAGAAAATCTTTTTTTGTTATTTTTTTATTTTGTGTCGTCCGTACAACAAAAAACATCAAAGCAAATCCAAATGTTACTATGCTAATAAACAGCAATGACAATAGAATATAGGTTAAATACATTTAAATAGTATACGTTCTTAGAAAATAATATCCAGAAGTAAGAAATGTAAAACAAAGTTTACTAAAAAAGTAAAAATGATATACTCTATTCATACATTATTAAATGTAATTAATTAAAAAATTATGAAAAAATATTTAAAATTTATTCCACACCTTATTTTTGTTCTCTCAATGATTGTAATGGGCGCTATGGGAAAACTGACTGGTGCTGAAAAAGCAATCGGATTATTTACTAAACTTGACCTATTTGGAATGGGAGAATCATTTGGGCGATACCTTATTGGTGGAGCTGAATTATTAGCAGGTATTGGAATCTTTTTCAAATCTACAAGAAAAATTGCAGCAGGTTTAGGAATTATTTTGATGATTGGAGCCCTTTATTTTCACGCAACAGTGTTACCTCTTGCAGCGGCTGGCCCAGCAGTAATTACATTACTAGCAGCTATCTGGATTTTCATTAAAGCAAAATACCCTCACAATAATTCAAAATGTGCTGACGGAACATGTTCTATAAAATAAATGAACGTCATTAAAAATATTTTCCATATATATTAATTATAGGGATTATAAACCCAATTTACTGATATATAAAAAATAAAAAACGCATATGCGTTTTTTATTCTCGTTCTTCCCAGCCAGCACCTAAATATGTTGCAAGTTTCTTTTTCTTTACCACGCGAATCTCTCCATCTTTTATAATTTGAACCTTATCAGATTTTATAAAAGATGGTTTATTTTCATTTTTTTCATCTTTTTTAGTACTTGTAACTGAAGAAGTATCTACATTAGCCATTAATTCTGCAACCTTATGATTAAACATATTTCCCATTTCATTATAAAGACGCAGACCTTCTTTTTTATATTCAACAAGAGGTTCACGTTGCCCATATGAACGCAAATTTACGGCCTGGCGCGTATAGTCCATTACCTGTAAATGTTCCATCCATAATGCATCCGAAACATACAATGAAATCCTTTTAAATAAAGTCTCATATTGATCGCCAGTAATTTCTGTTTTCTTTTGTTTAATCTTTTTAGTAAATTCATCGTTTACTAATAAAACATCAGCTTCAAGACTATCAAGAACCTCCACATTACCAGAAAGAATATTTTGCCGTCGAGTATAGACCGTATCACGTTGATATGACAAAACATTATCATAATCTAGAACTGATTTTCGTCCATCAAAATGGAAACCTTCAACCTTTTTTTGGGCACTCTCCAATTGTCGTGAAATCATTTTATTTTGAATTGCCTCATCATCAGCAAGACCTAACGTTTTTACAATTGATTTTGCACGATCACCGCCAAAAATTTGCATAATAGGATCATCCATTGAAACATAGAATTGTGTCTCTCCAGCATCTCCTTGTCGACCAGCACGTCCACGTAGCTGATCGTCAATACGACGAGCATCGTGACGTTCTGTACCTAATACAAATAATCCACCCAAGTCTTTTACTTCTTGTTCTAGTTTTGGTGTTGTTGGATTTCCACCAAGTTTAATATCAACACCACGACCAGCCATGTTTGTTGCAATAACAACAGAACCTTTTACTCCTGCCTGCGCCACAATCTCCCCTTCGCTCTCATGGTTTTTGGCATTTAGAGCCTTATGCGGCACACCAGCCTGTGTTAAATATGCAGATAATAATTCATTTTTTTCAACAGAAACGGTTCCCACCAAAACTGGTTGACCCTTTTTCTGTTTTTCTGCAACCTTTTTTGCAATAGCCTTGAATTTTGATTCTTCATTTTGATAAATATAGTCAACATTGTCAATACGAGCAATAGGTCTATGTGTTGGGACAACAATAACATCTAGTCCATATACTTTTTGGAATTCTTCCTCGGATGATTTTGCTGTTCCTGTCATTCCTGAAAGTTTTTCATAAAATTTGAAATAATTCTGGTATGTAATTGATGCCATTGTTTTAGATTCTTGTTGGATAGAAACTCGTTCTTTTGCCTCCAAGGCCTGATGAAGTCCATCAGAATAACGACGTCCTTCCTGCATACGACCTGTGAATTGATCAACAATAATAACCTCGTTATTTTTTACAACATAGTCACGGTCCTTCAAGAAAACAGAGTGGGCACGAATAGATGTTTCAAGATGGTGAACTAATTTGATATTTTCTTCGGTATAAATATTTTTAATTTTTAATAGTTTTTCTGCCTTGTTTATACCAACATCAGTAACAGTAATAGCACGAAGTTTTTCATCAACCTGATAATCAGTATCTTTAATTAAAGATTTTGCAATAGTATTCATTGTTGTATATAAATTCTGAGCATCCTCTGCCGCAGTAGATAAAATCAATGGTACACGTGCCTCATCTATCAAAATAGAATCAACCTCGTCTATCAAAACATAATAATGCCCTCTCTGAACAAGCTGGGACTCATGTTGTGC
>JAJOLB010000043.1 GCA_021129535.1 Minisyncoccota bacterium | reverse complement strand
ATGATATATACGCAGTAGATATTGATGAGGAATTGGTTATTTTTAATGAAATTAAAAATTTGTAAAAAATAAAACTACTTTGAGTAGTTTTATTTTTTACAAATTTTTCCCATAGATTCAGCAATTAAACCCTTTATCTCCATAGATGATAATAGGATATTTATTTTCATAATAGGTATATCTAGTTTTTCAGCTAGTACATTTCGTGAAGTTGGTTCGTTCAACAAATCAATAACGAGTTGTTCGTTTGGTTCCAGAGCCATCATTTGTTGTTGTGTTGGATTTTTCTCGTCTAAGAGGTGAAAATGGTCAAGGATATCGCGTGCGCTGGTTATTGGTGTAGCGCCTTCGCGGATGAGTTCGTTACAGCCTTCACTTGCAGTACTGAAAATTGAACCGGGAACAGAAAAAACTTCGCGATTATATTCGGTGGCAAGACGTGCAGTAATACGTGTTCCAGATTTGTTTTCAGCCTCGATAACCAAAACTGCGTGGGATAATCCAGCCATTATTCTGTTTCGTTGTGGAAAAGTCCATGGAGCAGCCTTTGTCATAGGTTCTAATTCTGACATTAAACATCCATCAGCATTTAAAATGTCTTTTACAAGGTTTCTGTGAGATGCAGGGTAGAGAACCGATGCATCTAAGCCAGAACCAGGAATTGCAATGGTTGTTAGATTGTTATCAAGTGCTGCACGATGTGCAATTCCGTCTATTCCCAATGCTAACCCTGATACGATTACAAATGGATATCCAGCTAATCCAGCGATTAATTTTTCACATACAGATTTCCCGTATTGTGTATATTTTCGCGAACCAATAACGGTCAAGAATATATTGTTGTCTTGGTCAGGGAATTCGCCAATCATATATAATTTTTTTGGTTTATCAGGAATTTCTTGTAAGAGTTTTGGAATTTTAGATTCGTTCATATCTCTATTATAACAAAAAATTAAGGACTATTCTAAAAAAGAATAGTCCGGGTTTTATATATTTTGGTTTATCTGGATATATAAACTCGAATTGTATTAAAAAGCATAGTACCTTTTTTAAAAAATGGAGATAAGATACTTTACTTGATACCTAAATAGTTTTCCTATCCATTGTTAAGTAAACATCAAGATTTTATGAATGACTCCTTCTAGGTCTTATTTGAGAGCCATTAACAATACACACTAACCAAAGAATATGTCAAGCAATTTATTTAGAGGTTGCAAATAATATTTTTTCAAAATGTATTGTTAAAAATATATAAATAACATTAATAAAAGACTACTACTCTTTATAGATTTTATCGTTCTGATAAACTAACACTATGAATCTAAAAAATATTAGAAATTTCTCAATTATTGCACACATTGATCATGGAAAATCTACCTTGGCTGACCGAATGTTGGAGGTTACCAATACCATTCCAGAACGTAAAATGCGTGACCAAATGCTGGACACTATGGAGCTTGAACAAGAGCGTGGAATTACCATTAAAATGCAACCTGTCCGTATGGAACATAACTATAATGGTGAGGATTATATTTTAAACCTTATCGATACGCCTGGACATATAGATTTTTCCTATGAAGTTTCGCGTGCCTTGCGTGCTGTTGAGGGTTCTATTCTATTGGTTGATGCAACCCAAGGAGTCCAAGCGCAAACATTTACAACACTAGAAATGGCACAAAAGGCTGGGTTAAAGATTATCCCTGTTCTTTCAAAGGTTGATTCTCCGCTTGCGCGAATTGACGAAATAACGGAAGAGGTCATGAATCTACTAAATATAGACCCAGACGATATTCTGTATGTATCAGGTAAAACAGGTGAAGGTGTGGAATCTTTATTGAATCATGTTATTGAAAACGTTAAACCGCCAGTAGAATTAATTCCAGATACAAAATCTGTACGAGCTATGGTTTTTGATTTTGAATATTCAAATCACAAAGGGGTAATTATTTATGTACGATTGATAGACGGAAATGTGAAAAAAGGAGATCAATTAGTTTTTGGAACATCAAAACGAAAATTCTTTGCCTTGGATGTTGGAGTTTTCAAACCTGATGCGCAATCAACAGATGAATTGCGGGCAGGTGAGATTGGATATATTGTTACCGGTATAAAAGAGGCGCGTGTAGCACAGGTTGGGGATACCGTGACATTGTTTAAAAACCAGCTTGAAACATTAGATGGATATTCAGAGCCAACAGCTGTTGTTTGGGCATCTGTATATCCTGAGTCAACTGATGATTTTGAATTATTAAAAATAGCATTAGGGCGATTGCAATTATCAGATTCGTCATTGTCATTCGAGGAAGAGGTTTCGGGAAGTATGGGACGCGGTTTCCGAATTGGATGTCTTGGAATGTTGCACTTGGAAATTGTTTCAGAACGATTGCGACGTGAATTTAACCTTGATTTGATTGTAACGTCTCCATCGGTAACCTATGAAGTCATGAAAAAAAATGGAAAAATGCTAACAGTTTATTCGGCTGCAATGTTTCCAGAGCATGGAGATGTCGCAATGGTTGAGGAGCCTTGGGTGGAAATTAAGATAATTTCACCAGCTGAATATCTTGGTGGAATTATGAATCTATTGTATGAACATGAGGCAGAGGCGGGGGACACCGAGACCTTTGGGGATGGGCGAACACAATTAATCATTATGATGCCTTTGCGTGAATTGATGAGGAATTTTTTCGATGAATTGAAGTCAGTATCATCAGGATATGCATCAATTTCATATGAAATAAATCAAATGCGAACCGCTGAAGTAACGCGTATGGACATTTTAATTGCTGAAGAGCCAGTAGCTGCATTTACACGAATTGTATCAACCAGAAGGGCAGAGATAGAGGCTGACGACATGGTAGAGAAACTCTACAAGACATTATCACGACAAATGTTTGTGGTTAAAATTCAAGCAAAAGTTCTAGGGAAAATTGTTGCGTCAAGAAAGTTATCAGCAATGAAAAAGGATGTTACAGCAAAATTATATGGTGGAGATATTACCCGAAAAATGAAATTACGTGAAAAACAAAAAAAAGGGAAGAAGAGGATGAAGGAAATGGGTAAGGTTAATATTTCACACGATGTATTTTTAAAAATGATGAAAAAATAAAAAACCAAATATGGTTTTTTATTTTAGAATAAACCTGAGTAAAGTAATACCATTGATATTGAAACAAGAATACCAACAAATACCATTGCTTTTTGTACCCGCTTTCGTCCTTTTTTTGAAAAAAAATTCATATGTCTAAATAGGTTGTTAATTATGTTATAATGATAATACTATATACTATGAAAGACTTTCGTTCAAGAAAAAAACAAGAAAAAAACCCACTTTACCATCCGCTTGCATTTGTTGTAATTTTTCTTGTTCTCATTTTTTTACTTTTTTCTGTTTTTAATTCATATCAAAAAAAACAGTCAGCCCAAATAGAGCATCAAAAAATAGATGATACTTATAATGTTCTTATTAAAAAAAAACAACATTATATTAACGAAATAGATAGACTGAGTTCTAAGGAAGGTTTGGATGAGGAATTTAAAAAAAACAATAACGTAGGTGAGGTTGGAGAAAAGATTATACGAATTATTGACTCTTCTTAAACTGTTTCTTGTTTTTATTATATTTTTTGTGATATAATTCATGTATTAATAATTAATTACACTTTATAAAAATATGAAAGAAGTAACAATGTATTCAACACCAACGTGTCATTTTTGTCACATGGCTGAGGATTATTTTAAGGAAAAAGAAATTGCTTATACAAAACATGATGTTTCAGTGGATGCTGAAAAACGGACAGAGATGATGGAGTTGACTGGTCAAATGGGAGTTCCTGTTATTAAAATTGGAGACGAATTTGTCATCGGTTTTAATCAGGCAAAAATTGAAGAGCTTTTAGCTTAATTCTATAAAAACATGCTGGTTAACCACCGTGTTTTTTATTTGCATAAACAATAAAGTCAAATATAATGATTGATATTGCTTCCATAGTTTAATTGGATAAAACAGCTCCCTCCTAAGGAGCGGCTCCAGGTTCGATTCCTGGTGGAGGCACACAAAATATGTTATATTAATAAAATATGGAACCTGATATTATCAAAATAATAAAAGAGAATAATGAGCTCCTTAAAGAAAATCTCAATTTATCTCGCAAGAATACAAAAAAAATTAAAAGAATTCAGTCATACATAAGAAGAACGTTTATTGCCCGTATTTTTTATTGGCTGATAATTGTTCTTGTTACGGGTGGAGCTCTTTATTTTGTTCGGCCATATGTTCAAAAGGCTGTTAGTTCCTATGACTCAATACAAAGTGAAATAGAAACAACGACAAATATATTAGGAGATCCAAGCTCTCTTTTCAAAGATGTTGGTGTTCTTAGTAAAATATTTGAAGTTTTTTCAGAAAAGGATATACTAACCACTGAATCATTATAGTGATTCAGGTGGTTATGCTCGGGTAGCTCAGTTGGTTAGAGCACTTGATTGAAGCTCAAGGTGTCGGCAGTTCGAATCTGCCCCCGAGCACAGAAATAAAAAAACAAGTCTAACATAGACTTGTTTTTTTATTTGTTCATAAAAAAAATGAACATCCCTTGAAATATCCATTTATCCATAAATTTGGAATAGCTTCCTTCTTTTGCTTACCTAATCTTTAAACGTGCCTGTCGATGTCTATCTACAAGAGGTAAGATAAGTGTAAGAAGTCCGTGATTTTCGTGAGCCTCAGCTAATTCAATATCTACCTCCTCTGGTAATTCTATTGTTCGCTCAAATGCTCCCCAATATAATTCCTCAAAATAGGTGTCTTTTGTTTTCCCGAGGGTGTCCGTTTTGCGTGACCCTTCAATAACAATCATGTCTCGCGTCAGTGTGATGTCAATTTCAGATTTACTAATACCTGCAACCATTGTTTTGATAACAATGGCATTATCAACTCTATGCATATCTATTGATAACTCTCCTACCTCTTCTTCATATTCTTCCTCTTCATGATCATCGCCTGATTCGATTTCTAGCCTGCGTGAATCTTCCTCTTCTGTATCTTCCAAATATTCTTCCTCATAGGATTCGTATTTTTCATCGTTATTAAACTTAATGCTTCCTGTTAATTTTTCAAAAAATGATTTTTTATTTGCCATAATAAACTAGTGGTTAACTCTACGAACACGTTCAAAGAGTGAAATGATAATAAGGGTCGCAACCCAAAGAATTCCTAATGTTAGAAATCCATCTATTTGTACATACTTAATAATAAAGTAATTGAATATTGTATGCAAGATAGTTACAACACCAAGTCCTAAAAATATAAAGATAGTTCTCGTAAACTTCTTTTTATAGAATACAAAACCTAGAATAATTCCAAGTGTTGCAGCAAGAAAGCTATGAAGTATCGTCGCCCCCAGAAAACGAAGAGTTCCGGTTTCAATAATAAATGATATGTCTGTTTGAAGCCCTGGAGACAATAAAAACATAACATTCTCCATTGTTGCGAATCCAAGAGCACCTGTTATAAGATAAATTGCATAATCAATTGGTTCGTCTAGATATGATAAATTGAAATCTATTAAAAATACAGCTCCAAATTTCACAAGTTCTTCTACTGCTGCAAATATAAATATCTTTTCAGTTCCTATGATTCCTGTGCTCTTAATAAATCCTTCAAGTGGTAATACAATGAATACAGATAAAACTCCTGCTATAAATGTTAACGCTAGAAGACCTCGCGGTTCTGGTTGAAACCTGTCTTCTCTTAACCAGAAAAAGAGCCATAGTAATGTTGGTATAATTCCAGTAACAAGAGCTATGAAAATTATATTTGTAGTTATTCCGGCCATAATTCTGTCATGAGGATTTCTCTGTCATGTTCTGATTTTGGTAATTCCTGCCAAATTTCCTCGGTTATAAACGGCATGAATGGGTGAAGTGTTTTTAAAGTATTTTTTAATGTATTTATTAAAAAATATTGGCGAGATGATTTCTCGCTAACTGTTCCATTTTCGAAAATAGCTTTTGACTCTTCTAATATTTCACCTGCAAATATATCCCATGTGTAATGGTATATTTTTTCTGATACAATGTAGTATCGAAATTCATTCATTTCCGTTGTTATTTCAGACAAGAATAGATTTTGATTTTTAGTAAGTTCGTTGTCACGTTCTGAATATTCTGGACTTGAATTTACATCAAAATTTTCTGTTTCTGTTAGAATAAATCTCGTGATATTCCATAATTTGTTTCCAAATTTTGAATAGGCTTTAATTTTGTTTTCATCCAGATTCACGTCATTTCCGGGCCCATTACCGACAATCATTGCCATACGTAATGCATCGGTTCCATACTTATTTATTAGATCCACAGGATTTACAATGTTACCAAGTGACTTAGACATTTTTCGCCCCTTGTTGTCACGCACCATTCCGTGTAGATAGGTAGTTTTGAATGGAACATCACCTAATAAATAGGTTGTCATTAATATCATTCGAGCAACCCAGAAAAATATAATGTCGTGTCCTGTTTCCAGTATCGTTGTTGGATGGTATGTCTTAAAGTCATCAGCGTCTTCATTTGGCCAACCAAGCGTTGAAAATGTCCACAAACCTGATGAAAACCATGTGTCGAGTGTATCCTCATCTTGTGTCCACCCAGAATCATCTGGGGCAGTTGCTCCAATGTGGATGTCGCTACCTTTGTACCAAACCGGAATTTGATGTCCGTACCAAATCTGACGTGAAATATTCCACGGACGCAAATTTTCAATCCAGTTAAAGTAAACTTTTTCAAAACGTGCCGGTAAGATATCAATTTGTTTATCTCGCACAACGTGCAACATGACTTCCTTCATTGAAACCATGTCTCCCTTTTTGATACCATCAATCTTGTCGGTTTTGAATGCAAATTTTTTCTCTGTATCAATCCACCATTGCATTTTAGGAAGAGGTTCAATAATTCCACCTGTCCGTTCTGCGGTGGATACATTTTGCTTAATTACCTCTGTGTTTTCAAGGAGATCATTTTCTGATAACCATTCAACAACATGTTCGCGCGCAGCTGCAACCTTCATTCCTTCTAGAATCTCACCGCAGTTGGTCATTTTTCCATATTCATTTATAACCTTTCGAATTTTTAGTTCTGGATTTCGCTGTGCAATTTCCCAGTCAGCAATTGAATGTGCTGGTGTTACACCTAATGCTCCTGTTCCAAATTCAGGGTCAACATGGTGGTCAGAAATAATGGTAATTTCAATATCAGAACCACAGAAATTTATGTCATAGGTTTTTCCAATATATTTTGCATAGCGTTCATCATCAGGGTGAACGGCAACAGCAGTATCACCAACCTTTGTTTCTGGGCGTGTTGTAGATATAGAAATAGGGAATTCAGTTGAATATTTAAAGGTATACATTTCTGCATCACGTTCAATATGCACAATTTCATCATCCGATATTACGGTTTGACCACGCACGTCCCAGTTTACGATTCGGTCAGCCTTGTAAACCAATCCGTCGGCATACATTCGCTCGAACGCCGTGTAGACAGCGTGTTCACGTTTTTTGTCCAAGGTAAAAGCCTCACGTGACCAATCTAGTGACGCACCCATTTTTTTTGCCTGCGACACAATAGTGTCGTGGGATTCCTGTGCAAATTGGTGTACACGTTTTAGAAATTTTTCCCGCCCAAGGTCATGTTTACGAATTTTTTCTTTTGCAAGTATTTTCTCAACCTTTGACTGTGTGGCAATCGCTGCATGATCAGTTCCAGGCAGCCATAATGTACGTTTCCCGAGCATTCGATTATATCGCGTCATAATGTCTTCGATAGCGAGCATGCTGGCATGTCCTGTATGTAAGGTTCCTGTGACATTTGGTGGTGGTAGAACCATCGAAAATGGTTCTGCATTTGGGTTGGTTAATCCAGCTGCAATCATTTCATCAGGGTTATAGAAACCTGAATCTTCCCATAATTTTGAGATTCGATCCTCGGTATTTTGTGCGTTGTAGGCAGAT